>NZ_JBHWCC010000008.1:0-215810 GCF_042735715.1 Streptomyces sp. NPDC059582 | reverse complement strand
GTCCGTGACGGACGGGGCCCGGCCCTTTGTCGTGTCGGTCGGCTCGTGCCGGCCGGCGTCTGCCGCCGGTCAGGACTGGGCGGCCCGGATGCGGCGTACGACCTTGCGTACCGTCGGGTTGCGGCGCAGTGCCTGCGCGCGGACCGGGCTGCCGCCGGGGAGGCGGAGCGTGGTCAGCCGGCGCTTCTTGAAGTAGCGGGTGTGCTCGGTGAGATGGGCGGTGAGCCAGGCGGCCGCCTCGTCGTGCAGGGTGGGGTACTTGCGGGACTGCATGCAGTAGCCCACCGTGCGCACCAGGGGTGCGAGGCGCTCGCTCAGCGCGGCCAGTTCGAGCGGGGCGCCGAGGGTCTCGCGCTCGGCGTCGGGCAGGGCCGCGTCGATGATGGTCAGCGGGACGCGGTTGCTGTTCTCGTACGGCGTGATGCGTTCGAGGAGGAGGTCCGTGCCGACCCGCGCCACGGGGATGCCGTAGAAGGCGGCGGCGGTCATCAGGGCGGTGGAGAAGCAGCCGATGACGAGGTCCGGCTTCAGGTTCGCGAAGACGGTCTCGGCGAGGACGGGGGCGTTGAGGACGGAGAGCGTCACTCCGAGCTCGCCGGCCACCGCCTCCAGCGACCTGCTGTAGACGGCGGGCGCGCTGGGGTGCGGCTTGAACAGGACGTTGTCGTGGCCGGCCCGGGCGGCGGCGCGCAGCATGCGGATGTGCAGCTGCTCTTCCTCGTCCTGGGTGATGAGGTCGATCGCGGAGAGGTACTGGCCGAGCAGCACGGCCGTGGGGCGGTCGCCCGCGGGCAGCCACTCGGCGAGGATCCCGGCGCCTTCCTCACCGATCTGGGCGAGTACGTCGACGATGGCCTCGTTGGGTATCGGCTCGGGCTCGACGCCGTACTCGGACAGCAGCATCGGGCGCAGCCCGGGTATGAGGTCGAGGTGCAGCACCCGGGCGATACGGCTGTTCATGCCGTGCGGGATGCGGTTGCGGGTGGGCCCGTAGCTCATCAGGCCGTCCGCGTACACGTGGATCGGACTGTCGGCGAAGATGTCGGCGACCGCGCGGGACGGGTTGGCCTGGATGGACTCGCAGGCGATCTCGACGTCCTCGTCGCCGAGGTCCCAGGCGAGGCGTACGGCCTTCTCCCACAGCTGGGCGTCCTGGGCGCGGGGCGACCAGCCGGCCGGGTGGTGCGGGGAGATGAACTCGTTCCACGAGCGCACCTCGTCGAACTCGGGGCGCAGCTTCTCGAACCCGGCCATCCGGTCCAGCGGGGTGCCGACCTCGGGCACGGCGGCGGTGTTGCTGACGACCAGGATGCGGCGGTGGGCGGTGCGCGGGCCGAAGAGACCGGCACGGATCGCGGCGGTGACGGTCGCGGCGGCGTACTGCGTGGCCGAGAAGAAGATCTGTGTCGTGCCGCTCATGCCGCGACTCCCTTCATACCGCCGCGTATGCGCCGCAGCGTGTGCACGCGCTCCTCGCCCATACCGACGAGTGCCTCGTTGAGTTCGTCCTCCGTCATCCGCCCGAGCGCCTCGCCGGCCAGCTGCCGCAGCTTGGCGTGCACGCTGCGTTCGAAGCGGCCTCGGTCCAGCAACTGGTGGGCGATGACGACGCAGTAGTTGCGCAGCGCCTTCTTGCGCAGCCTGGCCGCCTCGGGGTCGTCGGCGAGTTCGGCGAGGACGAGGTCGAAGGAGCGGAAGAAGTCCAGCTGGCGGACGTCGCCGATCTGGGTCAGCGAACTGGAGATGCCACGGCGGTAGAAGACCCCGCGCAGGCTGGCGACGGCGTAGGACTCGGCCCTGCGGTGCAGGTCCCAGATCCAGGGCCGGTCCTCGGCGGTGCGCAGTCCGTCGTGGAAGCGCAGCATGCCCCGGTCGAGCAGACGGCGGTGGTAGACACCCGCCCAGGCGTACGGGTAGTCGACCATGGTGGTGTCGTCGACGGGGAGGATCGAGGTGCGCGGGTCGAGCGGGATGTGCCGGCGCCCCTCGGGAGCCCGGTGGATCTGCCGTTCGATACCGAAGACCTGGACGTGGTCGGTGCGCACGAAGTCGACGTCGTGACGCTCGATCCGGTCCACGAGGGCGGTCAGATAGCCCGGGGCCAGCCAGTCGTCGCCGTCCAGGAAGGTCAGGTAACGGCCTTCGGACGCGTCGATGCCGGTGTTGCGCGCGGTGGCCAGGCCGCCGTTCTTCTCGTGCCGGATCACCCTGCTGTTCTTGAGCCGCTTCGTCAGTGCCAGCAGCGCCTCATAGGTCTGGTCCTTGGTCGACCGGTCCTCGACGAACAGAAACTCGAATTCGTCATCGGCGTTGTTGACAAGGCTGGCCACAGTTTCCGGGACGTACGCCTCGATATTGAAACAAGGCACGATCACGGACAGTTTTGGGGGGCGGTGGGGCACGCGAACACCTGGACTCTCTCTGGGGCAGACCTCTGCGACCGTAAGAGATGTTCGATGCCGGACATCAACCTCTTGGCCACCGGAAGGTGAACACGAGGTAGCGACACGACCTCCATTTCCATGGGGCGGCCCCGTCGGCACTTAGGCACGTATGCTCGACGATCAGGTGTTCGATAGATTCGGAGATCTGGGGGAATTCGTGATCAAGACGGTGTTTCGAAGCGGGGCTCTGCCGGCCGCGGAACGACTGGCCGGGTTCGACGACTTCCTGCGCGGAAGCGGCCATCCGATGCGGGTGACATGCACGGACCCAGAAGGGTTACGGGCCACGGCGCGGGCCCTGGACCTCGGGCCGGTGAACGTCGTGGAGCTGACCGCGTCGCCGTCCGTCGTACGGCGCACCACGCGGTCGATCCGCCGCTGCGACCCAGAGCTGTACTCGGTGATCTTTCCCCGCCAGGGCGTCCTCGAGGTGCGGCAGGCGGGCCGAGGCGCGGTACTGAGCGGGCGCGACTTCGCGCTCTGTGACAGTTCGCTGCCCTTCAGCGTGCGGATGGCAGGCCCGGGGACGGCGACGCTGATCTGCGCCCGGGCCCCCCGCGCGCTCCTGCCGCTCCCGGCCAGGCGGGCCGAGCGGCTGCTCGCGACGCGGCTGCCCGGGGGCGACGGGATCGGCGCGCTGCTCACCCAGTTCCTCAGCGATGTGACCACCGACACGGCCCCCCATCCGGCCGCCGACCTCGCCCGACTGAGCGCGGTGGCCCTGGACCTGCTGGCCGCCACCCTCGCGCACCACCTGGACGCCGGCCCACAGGCGGGGGACGACTCCGGCCGACGGTCCCTGCTCCTGCGCATCGACACCTACATCCGCGACCACCTGCCTGAACCGCACCTGTCGCCACGGGCCGTGGCCGCCGCCCACCACATATCCGTCAGCTATCTGCACCGCCTCTTCCGCGCCCGGGACACCACGGTCACCGCGCTCATCCGCCGTCAGCGTCTGGAACGGGCCCACCGCGACCTCACCGATCGACGGTTGTGGGACGTACCGGTCCACCGGATAGCGACCCGGTGGGGCTTCAAGGACCACTCCGCCTTCACGCGCGCCTTCCGCGCCGCCTACGGCATCCCGCCCAGCGACGTGCGGGAACTGGCTCTCGGCCGCCCGGCCGCACCGGTCGGCATGCCGTCACCGGTGGGTTCCGCGCTCAGCGGCTGAGACCTCTCGGCGCTCCAGGCCGAGAGGGGGGACCTCCCAATTCCCCGGGACGCCCACGCACCTCTCGGGCCGGCGCACGGCACCACGTCCCACGGGGTTCACACCGGGGCTTCTCCGGGGGCGGTCGCGCTCCCTCACATACGCGTCAAGTGGAGAGTTCATGGGGGGATTCACAGCCATGCCCGACCGCCGTACCGGCGGACAGCGGGGATACGCAGACGGCACAGACGCCGAAGGCGGCGAAGGCGGCGGAGGCGATCGCCGGGGAGAGCTGCGACGTATGGAGCTCGGCGGCACCTCGGTGTGGTCGGCCACCTGCCGCCGGCTCGTTCTACGCCTGACCGCGCGGCCCGAGCAAGAATCCGCCTGCCGGTGCTACCACGTGACACTTCTCCTGGAGGGGGAAGCGGTCGTCGTCCACGAGGGACGCCGAACGGCCCTCCGGGTGGGCGACTTCTACTGCGACGACGACTCACGGCCGCGTGAGATCCGGACCGGCCCGGTCAGAGCGGTCGGGATCAGCGTCCCGCGGGCACTGCTGCCCCTGCCCCGGGACGAGGCGGACCTGACGCTGGGACGCCGCGCGACGAGCCGGGACGGTGCCGGGGCTCTCCTGGCCCCGTTCCTCATCCAACTCACCCGCGACAGCGACACCTTCATGCCCTCGGACGGACCGCGCCTGGGAACGGTTCTGAACGGACTGGTCGCGGCGCTGTTCGCCCGTGCCGCGCGGTCCGACCCCGCGCCGCCGTCACGCCCCGAGCCGGGGGCCCTGGCCCCGCGCATCACCTATTTCATCCAACGGCACCTGGCGGATCCGGAGTTGAGCCCGCGCTCGATCGCCGCCGCGCACGGCATCTCCCCCAGCTACCTGCACCGGCTCTTCCAGGGCGAGCAGGAGACCGTCGCCGCGCTGATCCGCCGCCAGCGCCTCGAGCGCGCCCGCTACGACCTCGCCGACCCTGCTCAGGGCGGCACGCCCGTCCATGTCATCGCCGCCCGCTGGGGTTTTCCCCGCGCCACGGACTTCACCCGCGTCTTCCGGGCCGCGTACGGGATACCGCCCACCGACTATCGCCACCGGTCCCGCGCCCTCAGTCGACGGATTGCCACATGAGTGTGCTCTGACCGCCAAGGCCTCATCCGTCACAGCTCGACATGCTGATGGCCGGGACGACAGCGGGCCCGGTCCCCGACCCGGGGCCGCCGGCATCCCGTCATCCACCCGCAGCTCTCGCAGAAGAGGTTGTCGTGAAGAAGCTCCGCCTCGCCACCGTCGCCGTCAGCGCGCTGATCGCCGGCGCGGGTCTCCTGGCCCCCACGTCCGCGCAGGCCGCGACGACCTACTGGACGTTCCAGAACGAACGGTTCGGCACCTGTCTGACCGCCGGTGACAGCACCTCGATATACGCCACCGTCTGCCACACCACCTCGGAGTATCAGAACTGGGACTGGATCGGCAGCGGCCACGGCAGCTACCACCAGCTCAAGAACCAGGAAACCGGTCTCTGCCTGATGACCGACAACAAGTCGAGTGTCAACGCCGTCTGGCAGAGCGACTGTGCCACCGGCGCCGCCGGCCAGTGGTGGTACTACGACATCGACTCGTGGTCCCTCTTCAACGAGCTGAACGGAGCGCCGTTCCTGAGGACGAGCGACGTCAAGGACGCGGTGTATTGCACCGACCTGAATCAGGCGACGCCCGCCTACTACGACTGGAACGGCTACCACAACTGACCGGCGGGCCGGCGTACGCCCGGCGGCAGCCGGTGGGCGGTGTTCCGTACGCGGCCCCGAAAGCGCGGGTGAGGTCGGTGGCGCGGGGGCGGTCCGGCACGCGCCGCCGGCCTCCCGTTCTCCACCATCAGCTCTCGTGAAAGAGGTTGCAGTGAGAAAACTCCGTCTTGCGGCGGCCGGTGCGCTCGGCGCTCTCGCCGTCGGTGCCGGACTCGTGTTCCCGGCTTCCGCGCAGGCGGCGCCCACCTACTGGCAGTTCCAGAACGCGCGCTTCGGCACGTGTCTGACCGCGGGAGACAGCGGGACCGCGTTCGCCACGTCGTGCGTCGGCAGCACCCGCCAGCAGTGGGACTGGGTCGGCGACGGTCCCGGCGACTACCTGGAGCTCAAGAACCGGAACACCGGCCTGTGCCTGGTGACCGACAACAGGACGGGCACCAACGCCGTCTGGATGAGCACCTGCGACGGCTCCTCCGGCCAGTGGTGGTACTACAACGGCGAGAACCAGAGCATCATCAACCTGCTGGGCGACAACGCCGGTTGTCTGCTCAGGACGAGCGACGTCAAGGACGCCGTCTACGCCACCGACCCCGACCAGGCCGGCATCGGGGCCACCTATTACCGGTGGGCCGGCACTCACGACTGATACGAGCGAGTCGGTCACGGATCGCGGCCCGGCTGACGAAACCGGGCCGGCGGCCGTCGCCCTCGACGGCATGACCCTCACCGGCACCATCCACCACGCCGTATCGCGTTCGACGTGCGCGCCCGGCTGCCCACGCCCGCCCCGGGCGGCGAAGCCCGAAGGTCAGGGGCCTTGGCGCCCGCGGCTTCGACCGTCGCCGCCACCGGTCGGCTCGTCGCGCCCGCGCACCGTCGCGTCCTGCCCGCACCCGCTCGGCGCCCTGCCGGTCCCGGCACCGGCAGCGGCACCGGCCATCCGAACTCGCCCCGAAGGAACTCCTTTTCGGCGGCACCCGATTCGACAGCAACCGAAGGGTACGGAAAGCATGACCGGGAATACTCTCCCTTCCACCGTCAAGGCTTTGGCGCTCACCTCGCTCGTCGCCGGCCTCATGACCGTCACACCGAGCGTGAGCGCCCGGACACAGGCGGATCAGCCGTCTCATGACGTCCGGGTGGCGGCGGGGCCGAGCGGTGACGCGACCCAGAGAATCGCCGACCGTCTGGGCGACTCCCGCACGGCCGGCGTCTATCTGGACCGCGGGAAGCAGAGATTCGTCGTCACCGTCACCGACAGCGAGGCGGCGGCAGCGGTCGAGAAGGCCGGAGCCATACCCCGGCGGGTGACTTACGACACCGCTCGCCTGGAGTCCGTCAAGAAGCGCCTCGACGCCGGCTTCAGAACCCCGGGGACGATGTGGGGCGTCGACGTCCCGGCCAACCAGGTGGTGGTCAGCGCGGACAGCACGGTCGGCGAGCGAGACCTCGCGGCGCTGAAGAAGTTCGTCGCGCCCTACGGCAAGGCCGTCCGCGTCATACGTACGAGCGGGGAGACCCGGCGGACCGCGGGCGGCATCAACGGCGGCGACTACATCCAGAACGGCGTCGTCTCGTGTTCGTACGGTTTCACCGTACGGAAGAAGTCGGATCCGGACTACAAGGCGATCCTCACCGCGGGACACTGCACCGACACGTCGGGAACCGACTGGTCCAAGTCGGACGGTACGTACATCGGTTACACCACCGGCCACAACCTCGCCGACGGGAACGACTTCGGTCTGATCCGGGCCTACAACGCGGACGTGACGTACTACGGCAACGTCGAAGCCTCGAATGGGGACGCCCAGGACATCACCTACTCGCGCGACAGCAGGGTCCACGAGACCGCCTGCGCCTCCGGCTACAAGAGCAAGTACGCGTGCGGCACGGTGATCTTCAGGAATCAGACCATCAACTGGTCCGACGGCAGCCCGACGTCCACCGGCATGGATGTCGCACAGATCTGCCGCGACCATGGCGACAGCGGTGGACCGCTCTTCGCCGGCGACGCCGCGCTGGGCCTGCTGGTCGGGAGCGACTCCGATGCCTGCCAGAGCTTCTACCAGCCGGTCAACGAGGCCCTGTCCTGGTACGGGATGGAAGTCTTCTGAAACCCGGCCCGGCGGCCGCGCCTCAGCGGCTCCCGTAGCGGGACCCGATCCCCGCGATCACCGGCTCCGGCCTCTCCTCGACGTGCCGGTCACGGCCTTCGAGGATCCCCGCGCCCGTCGCCGGCGGAGCGAGGCCGGCCGGCGGACAGGCGCGGTCGACGACACTCGTGAAGGAGTGAGCCCATGCGTTTCCGTTCCCGCCTCACCAAGCTCGCCGCCTGCGCCGCCACTGCCGTGGGCCTCACCGTGGCCGTGTCCACTTCCCGCAGCCCCGCGCGCCGACCAGGCCGCTCGTGGTCCATGAGCCGCCTCGGAAGACGTATGCCGCGGCGACCAGCAGCGCGCACGAAAGAGGTTGACGTGAAGAAACTCCGACTCGCCGCCATCGGGGCGCTCGTCGCCGGCGCCGGACTCCTGTTCCCGGCCTCCGCCCAAGCGGCGCCCACTTACTGGACATTCACGAACGGCCGTTTCAGCACGTGCCTGACCGCGGGGGACACCGGCACCGCGTTCGCCACGTCGTGTGTCGGCAGCACCCGCCAGCAGTGGGACTGGGTCAGTGACGGCCCCGGCAGCTCCCAGGCGCTCAAGAACCGGAACACCGGTCTGTGCCTGATGACCGACAACAAGACGAACACCAACGCCGTCTGGATGAGCACCTGCAACGGTTCCGCCGGCCAGTGGTGGTACTACGACGCCGCCACCCGGTGCCTGAACAACATCCTCGGCGGGGAGGGCGACGGGTACCTGCGGACGGACGAAGTCGTCCGGGACGCGGTCTACGCCACCGATTTCGGCCAGACGGACGACTCCTACTTCCATTGGTTCGGCACCCACGACTGACCCCCGGACTCACCCGATCCCGAACCGGGCCCCGACGCCCGTCACGAGCACGGCCAGCCCTTCCTCGAAGTGCCGGTCGTAGTCCTCGAACATCAACGCGCCCGCCTGTGCCGACAAGGGAAAGTCGGCCAACAGGCGGGCGCGTTCCGTCATGTCGTAGCCCTCGCGGCGCTCGCCCGGCCGAGGCTCGACGCCTTGTTCCTCGGTGACGAACCCGATGGTGTACAGGTACATGGTGGACAGGGCGCGGGCGGCCTGGGCGAGGGTGAAGCCCGCCGCCGTGAACAGCCGCAGACTGTCCTCCATCTGCTCGGCGTGCTCGATGCCGGTGAAGCGCGAGCCGCTGTACACCTTCGCTCCGTCGCGATAGCCGAGCAGAGCGGCGCGCAGGCCTCGGGCGGACTTGAGCATCCGCTCCCGCCAGGTGTCGTCGGGGTCGAGGAACGCCCCCGCGACCATCCGGCGGTACATCTCCGTCGCCATCTCGTCCAGCAGCGCCTGCTTGTCCTTGAAGTGCCAGTACAGGGCCGGCGCCTTGACATCCAGCTCCTTGGCGATGGCCCGCAGCGTCAGCCCCTCCAGGCCCACCTCGTTCAGGAGCTTCAGGGCGGTGTCCGCCACCCGTGCGCGGTCGAGGGGGGCGCGTCGTTCCGTACTCACGCTGCACAGCTTGACACCTTAACAGCGTTAAGGCACTCTCCCGACAGTGGAACTTAACAACGTTAAGGAGAGGTCATGACGGTGGACACGGACGTTCTGATCGTCGGCGCGGGCCCCACCGGCCTCGCGCTGGGCATCGACCTCGCCCGGCGGGGCGTGGCGGCTCTCGTCGTGGAGCGGGGCGCGGGGCTCGCGCCGGGGTCGCGCGGCAAGGGACTCCAGCCGCGCACCATGGAGGTCTTCGACGACCTCGGCGTCCTCGACGCGATCCAGGCGGCAGGGGGCGACTATCCGGTCGGGATGATCTGGCAGGACGGCCGGCGGGTCGGCGAGCACCGGATGTTCGACCCGTCCGAGGCGACCGACGACTCCCCGTACGACGCGCCGTGGATGGTGCCGCAATGGCGCACCCAGGAGATCCTGTTCGCGCGGCTGACGGAGCTCGGCGGGCGGGTCGCCTTCGGCCGCGAGGTGGTCTCCCTCGCCCAGGACGAGGACGGGGCGACCGTGGAGTTCGCCTCCGGCGCGCCGGTCCGCGCGCGGTACGTCGTCGCCGCCGACGGCGGCCGCTCGGCGGTGCGACGCGCCCTCGGGATCGCCATGACCGGCGAGACCGTCGACCCGGACCCGATCCTCGTCGCGGACGTGCGGATCACCGGGCTGGACCGCGACAACTGGCATGTGTTCCCGCCGCGTGAGGACACCGGCGGCTTCCTGGCGATCTGCCCGCTGGCCGGGACGCGGGACTTCCAGGTGGTGGCGCAGTTCCCGGAGGGCACGCCCATCGATCTGTCCCTCGACGGCGTCCGCAGGACCGTCGCCGCTCGCTCGCATCTCTCGGCCGAGGCCCTGACCGAGGTGCGCTGGGCCTCGGACTTCCGGCCTCGGGCCGCGCTGGCGGACCGCTTCCGCGCCGGGCGGGTGTTCCTCGCCGGGGACGCGGCGCACGTCCACTCACCGGCCGGCGGCCAGGGCCTCAACACCACTGTCCAGGACGCCTACAACCTGGGCTGGAAGCTCGGCGCGGTGGTGCGCGGCGAGGCCCCGGAGTCCCTCCTCGACACCTACGAGGAGGAACGGCTGCCCGTCGCCGCCGAGGTGCTCGGCCTGTCCACCCGGGTCCACCGCGGCGAGGAGCGCCGTGGCGGGGCGACCCGTCAGCTCGGCCTCGGCTACCGCGACCGCTCCCTCACGGTGGAGACCCGTACGGAGCTGCCGGACGAGGCCCTGCGCGCGGGTGACCGCGCGCCCGACGCGACCGTGGCGGGCGTACGCCTCTTCGATGTGTTCCGGGGACCGCACTGGACACTGCTGACGGTCGGTACGGACGCCCAGCCACCCGTGCTTGCCGGCGTCCGTACCGCGCGGATCGCGCCGCACGGAAGGTACCGCACCGGGATCTTCCTCGTCCGCCCCGACGGCTATGTGGGATGGGCGGGCAGCAGCCCGCGGGACCTGCCGGGGTACGCGGCCCGCACGGGTCTGCCGGTCGGCTAGTGCCGTTGCCTGTTGCGGAACTAGTGCCGCAACAGGCAACAGGTTTGCTGTCCGGGGAGGTTGGTGACGCGGCCGGCTGGGGTGTGGCCGCCGACTCCGGTGTGGGCGGCCACGACGGCCCCGCGGACGAAACGCACCGGCCTGCGGTGAACCGCTCAGGCGCCGGCGAGCGTGAGCTTGACCGCGAAGCCGAGGAAGAGGACACCGGCGGCGGACGTGGCGCCCGCCGAGAGACGCCTGCGCCGGCGGAAGGCCGCCGCCAGCCGGGTGCCGCCGAATATCAGCGCGGTCAGGTAGAGGAAGCTGGCGAGCTGGGCGAAGGCGCCGAGCACCACGAACGAGAGGGCCGGGTAGGCGTACCCGGGGTCGACGAACTGCACGAAGAAGGCGACGAAGAAGAGGATCGCCTTCGGGTTGAAGAGGCTGACCACCAGGGCCCGGCGGAAGGGCCGCTCCCCGGCCACCGGCTCCGCCTGCGCGCTCTGCGCGGCCGGCTCCCGCCGGGCCCGCCACATCGCCCACGCGGCCCGCAGCATCCCGACCGCCAGCCAGGTCAGATATCCGGCGCCGGCGTACTTCACGATCCCGAACAGGACGGCGTTCGCCTGCAACAGGGACGCCACCCCGGCCGCCGACAGCGTCATCAGCACGGTGTCCCCGCACCACACCCCCGCGGCGGCCGTGTACCCGGTACGCACACCTCGGCGGGCGGCGACGGACAGCACGTACAGCGAGTTCGGTCCCGGCAGCAGGACGATCAGGACAAGGCCCGCGAGATAGGTGGGGAGATCGATGACACCAAGCATGAGAGCGAGTCTCGCACGGGGCTACGACAGCGCGTCCGCGCGTCTCACGGTTCAGTCACCGTCGCGGAGGGTGCCCGCGCGGAGGTCGCGGGCGGCGCCCACGGAGGCGGGGACGTGGACGCTCTCGCCCCGCTGGTGACGCTCGGGCGCCGGGTACTTGCCGTCGGCCGCCCCGCCCTGCCCCGGCGGCACACGGGAGGGCGGGTCGGCGGCTTCGCCCGACGTCGGCCCGCGCTGCGGTACGGCCACCCGTACGAAGGAGTCCCCCGGCTCAGAAGGCGTCCGACGGCACGTAGGTGCCCCACACCGCCCGCAGCGCACCGCACACCTCGCCCACCGTCGCCCGCGCCCGCAGCGCCTCCTTCATCGGGTACAGGACGTTGTCGTCACCCTCGGCGGCCTTCTTCAGGGCCGCCAGCGCGCAGTCCACCGCCCGATGGTCCCGCTCCGCGCGCAGCGTCGCCAGGCGGGCCGCCTGCCGGGCCTCGATCGCCGGGTCGACGCGGAGCGGCTCGTACGGCTCCTCCTCGTCCAGCCGGAAGCGGTTGACGCCGACGACCACGCGGTCCCCCGCGTCCGTCTCCTGCGCGATCCGGTAGGCGTTGCGCTCGATCTCGCCCTTCTGGAAGCCGTGCTCGATCGCCGCGACCGCTCCGCCCAGGTCCTCGACCTTGCGCATCAGCTCCAGCGCCGCCGCCTCCACGTCGTCCGTCATCCGCTCGACGGCGTAGGACCCCGCGAACGGGTCCACCGTCGCGGTCACGTCCGTCTCGTGGGCGAGCACCTGCTGCGTGCGCAGCGCCAGCCGCGCGCTCTTGTCGGTGGGCAGCGCGATCGCCTCGTCGAAGGAGTTCGTGTGCAGGGACTGCGTGCCGCCCAGCACCGCCGCCAGGCCCTGGACCGCGACCCGGACCAGATTCACCTCGGGCTGCTGGGCGGTCAGCTGCACCCCGGCCGTCTGCGTGTGGAAGCGCAGCATCAGCGACTTGGGATCGCGGGCACCGAACTCCTCCCGCATGACCCGGGCCCAGATCCGGCGGGCGGCGCGGAACTTCGCCACCTCCTCCAGGATCGTCGTACGGGCCACGAAGAAGAAGGACAGGCGGGGCGCGAGATCGTCGACGTCCATGCCCGCCGCGACGGCCGTACGGACGTACTCGATGCCGTCGGCGAGGGTGAAGGCGATCTCCTGTGCGGGCGAGGCACCCGCCTCGGCCATGTGGTAGCCGGAGATCGAGATGGTGTTCCACCGCGGGATCTCGGCCCGGCAGTACCTGAAGATGTCCGCGATCAGCCGCAGGGACGGCTTCGGCGGGAAGATGTACGTCCCGCGGGCGATGTACTCCTTCAGGACGTCGTTCTGGACGGTGCCCGTCAGCCGGTCGGCCGGCACGCCCTGTTCCTCCGCCACCAGCTGGTACAGGAGCAGCAGCAGCGCCGCGGGCGCGTTGATCGTCATCGACGTCGACACCTCGTCCAGCGGGATCCCGTCGAACAGCACCCGCATGTCGTCGATCGAGTCGACGGCCACGCCCACCTTGCCGACCTCGCCGTGCGCGATCGGCGCGTCGGAGTCGTGGCCCATCTGGGTCGGCAGGTCGAACGCCACGGACAGGCCCATCGTGCCGTTCGCGATCAGCTGCTTGTAGCGGGCGTTGGACTCGGTCGCCGTGCCGAAGCCCGCGTACTGGCGCATCGTCCACGGGCGGCCGGTGTACATCGACGGGTAGACCCCGCGGGTGAAGGGGTACGCCCCCGGATCACCGAGTTGCCGTGCTGGATCCCAGCCCTCCAACGCCGCTGGTCCGTACACGGGTTCGATGGGCAGTCCGGACTCCGACTCGCGCGCCATGGTGTGTCGCCTCCTGGTTGCGTGAAACCACGATGCCGCGCCGTTCGCGTGCCGTCATCCGCGGGGAGCATCTCAGGTGACATCGTGCACTGTCCGTGTACGTCGGCCAGAGGACCGACGGGACGGACGGCCAGGCGGACGACGGGACGGACGGCGAGGGTTGCCGGTGAGACGACGGGGGGCCGTGATGCGTAGTACGGGCATGGGAAGACCGACTCCTGCGGGCCGGGGGAGGCCCTTCGCGGCTGTGGCCGCGGTGGCGGCCCTGACCGCGCTGGCGACCGTGTGCGGCTGCACCGCGCAGCCCACGGACGGGGACGGCGGGCACCGCTCCCCCGTCCACATCAGCGTCACCGGCACGACGCCGGGCACACCGGGCGCGTCCCGCACGCCCGCCGGCTCCGACGACAAGGCGGAACCCGGCCGAGCCTCGCCCTCCGTCGCCCCCGCGGTGCTGTGGGCCCCGGGGGACACCGGGCGGGACGTGCGCGAACTCCAGGCCCGGCTGCGCCAGGTCGCCTGGCTCTTCGACGGGCCGACGGGGACGTACGACGATCTCACCGAGGAGGCGGTCAAGGGCTTCCAGGGCAAGCGCGGGCTGCCACGAACGGGTGAGACGGACGCCGTCACCTGGCAGCGGCTGCGGGCGATGACGCACGAACCCGGGCGGTGGGAGCTGTACCTGATGGGCGGGCAGCCGGCCGCCGCGCCGGACCCGCGCTGTCTGACGGGCCGGGTGCTGTGCGTCAGCAAGTCGAGCCGCACCCTGCGCTGGATGATCGACGGGCGGACCGTGTCGACGATGTCGGTCCGCTTCGGCTCCCAGTACACGCCCACCCGGGAGGGTGTGTTCAACGTCTACTGGAAGTCCCGCCACCATGTGTCGACGCTCTACGACTCCCCGATGCCGTACGCCATGTTCTTCAGCGGCGGGCAGGCCGTGCACTACTCGTACGACTTCGCGGCCCGCGGGTACGCCGGTGCCTCGCACGGCTGTGTCAACGTACGGGACGAGGCGGCCGTCGCCGCGTTGTTCGCGCAGGTGAGGAACGGCGACAAGGTCGTCGTGTCCTGGTGAGGCCGCGGAGTGCGGGAGAGGGATTCGGGGCGCGGGCGGAACCGGGGGAACGTGTCCCGCCCGCGCCGGGTGCACGTGCCGTAGGTACGGGGGGAACCCCGGCTCCGTGCGACGGCCGATGACCAGTCGGCTCACTTATCTCTGCGCCGGGACCGCCAAAAACGTCACACCTGTCATGGAAAAAGTTCAACTAATTAAGAAACCGCAGGTCAGCGACGTGCGCCGGAGGCGGAGGCACTGTGCCGATGGCCGCCGCGGCCGTGCCCGCGGCCGTCGTCGCCGCCGCGGCCGCCCCTGCCCTTGCCGGTCTCCCCGCGGGAGTCGTCCGGGGAGTCGCCCTTGGAATCGCCCTTGGAGTCGCCCCGGGAGTCGTCCTCGGACTCCCCCTTCGCCCGGGTGTCGTGGTCGGTGCCCGAGGCCGCCGTGGCGAGGACGCCCTTGCAGTACTTCCACACGCGCGTGGAGCCGCCCGCGACGCCCTCGAGGGCGCGTCTGCGCTCGGTGCCCAGCTCCCGCCCGGCGCGTACCTCCCGGCAGGCCGCGGCGGCACCGCTCCACGACGAGCCGGAGCGCGGGCCGGAACCGGCGAGGGCGTCGGGATCGCCGCCCTCGGCGGTGGCGCCGTTGTCCGTACCCCGTGTCGTGCCCCGCGCCGGATCCCGGCCGGGAGAGGTGCCGGTGCTGCCGCCGGGCGACGCCAGGCCGGTGCTGCCGCCCATCTCCTCGCCCGGTGTGGGCGGGAGCAGTGGGCGGCCGGGGCTCGCGGCGGCCGGGGCGGAGGCGGCGGGCACGGGTTCGGGGCCGCCGAACGGCGCGGGCAGGACTCCGGTTCCGACCGCCACGGCGACCCCGCCGACCATGCCGGCCGCCAGCGCGGCGGACAGCCCCAGGCGTACCGGGCGGCCCCAGCGGGGGCGGCGGGCGGGCGGGGTGGAGCGGCCGAGGCGGACGAGTCCGGCGTCCGCGGCGTACGGGGTGCGGGCCCGGGTCCGGCGAGCCGTGGCCGGCCGCTCGGCGTCACGGGCGGCGCGCGCCGCCCGGAACGCGGCCAGCGCGGCGGCCTCGCCCGGGAGTTCGGCGCTGCTCGGCGGGGGTGTCGCCGCGGACAGCGCGCCCAGCGTCTCGGTGAGCCGTTCGGCCCGGTCACGGGCCGTGGCGTCGACGGGGGTGTCCAGCGGCTCCCCGCGCAGCAAGCGCTCCGCCGTTTCGCGGTCCAGCCACCTGTCCTGCTCGTCGGCCATCACATGTCCTTCTGCGTCCGCGCGCGTGGATGCGTCACACCGGCGGACGTCACCGCGCGACCGCGCGGCTCTCGCTGGGACGGCAGGGCGTCGAGCCCGCCGGGTGATTCCGGATCGGCGCCGAGGAGTTCGGCGAGCCGCTTCAGACCGCGGTGCGCGGCCGTGCGGACGGCACCCGGCCGTTTGCCGAGCGTCTCGGCGGCGGTCTTCGCGTCCAGGCCCACGACGACCCGCAGCACCACCGCCTCCGCCTGGTCCTGCGGCAACCGGGCGATGAGGGAGAGGGTGCGACCGGTGGCCAGGGCCTCCATGGCTTCGCCCGCGGTGTCGGACTCACCGGCCTTCGCGGTCAGTTCGGTCTCGTCGCCGCCTATCGCGGGGCGGCGCCCGCGCATCCGTATGTGGTCCAGGGCGCGGTTGCGCGCGATACGGGCGGCCCAGCCGCGGAAGCGGTCCGCGTCGCCGGTGAACCGGTCCAGGTCGCGGGCGATCTGGAGCCAGGCCTCGGAGGCGACGTCCTCCGCGTCGAGGTCTCCGACCAGCGTCCGTACGTAACCGAGCAGCCGAGGGTGCACCGTGCGGTACACAGTCCGGAACGCGGTCTCGTCCCCGTCCTGTGCCGCAAGCACCGCGGCGGTCAGCTCCGCGTCGTCCCCCAGCACCGCGCCCCTTTTGCGCCTAAGCCGGCACCGCTCTCGCGGACCGGGTCCTCGCCGTCGTGGTTGCTCGATCGATGGATGCGCTCACAGCCCCCGTGGTGGTCGCGGCGGTCCACCGCTGTCCGTAGTACGGCGCGAAAGGCACGTTACGGCGTGAAACCGCTGCTCGTCCACGTCGGTAGAACATGCAACTAACTCGTGACTCTGAGGGTGTGACAGAAAACGCACTCATGGCGCTGTAGGAGATACGGGCCGCCGCGCGGCCCGTGCCGCGCGACGGCCGGGGCCTCTCCTGTGGGGGGTGGCGGCCCCGGCCGTTGCCTTGGCAGCGGATTCCCGGGGCCCACGGCCCACTGGTGGCCGGCGTGGAAAGCGGTCGCTCAACGCGGGGGCCACATCCGCCAGTCGTCCCGCCGCCGGGTACGCGCCACGGGTGCCCCCAGGTCGCGTACGGCCAGGAAGGCGGCCACCGCGCGCTTCTCCGACTCCGCGTCGGTCTCCCCCTCGCGCAGCGCCGCGGCGAGCAGCGCGGTCAGCCGGGCGGTGCGGCCGGGCGCCTTGCCGTCGCCGCGCGCCTCGCCCGGGTCCAGGTCCGTCCCCGCACCGTCCATGCCGTCTCCGCACCTCTTCATGTCGACTCCCCCAGCGTCCGGTGGCCTTCATCCGTCACTCCCGGGGCCTGCCGGCCGTGCACGCCCAACTGCCGGGCGATGCGGCGCAGGCCGCGGTGGGCGGCGGTGCGCACGGCGCCGGGACGCTTGCCGAGGATCCGGGCGGCGGTCGGGCCGTCGAGACCGACGACGACCCTCAGCAGCACGGCCTCGGCCTGCTCCGGCGGCAGGGCGCGGATCAGTTCCAGGGCGCGTGCCGTGGAGAGGGACTCCAGGGCCTGGTCGTGGGTGCTGTGCGGGCCGGGCAGGTCCAGCACGTCCGGTTCGAGCGCCGCCGCCCGGGGCCGTACCCGGCGGCGGCGCAGCTGGTCCAGCGCTCGGTGCCGGGCGATGGTCGCGGTCCAGGCGCGGAAGCCCGCCCCGTCCCCCTTGAACCGTCCGAGGTCGCGGGCTATCTCCAGCCACGCGTCGGCCGCCACGTCCTCGGCGTCGTCGCCGACCAGCCCGCGCAGATACCCGAGCAGTCCCGGCTGCACGATCCGGTACGCCACCGCGAACGCGCTCTCGTCCCCCTGCTGGGCCAGCGTGACCGCCGCGCCCAGCTCCCCGTCGTACGCCTGCGCCCGCCGGGGTTCCCCTCCCTGGCCCAAGACAGTCCTCGTTCATGCCGAGTTCGATGCCGCGTCGCGTGTGAAGCCGGCGCGTCGCGGGTCTCCACGGTCATCTGCGTCTGTCCCGGAAGAAGTGTCACAGCGGGTCAGGCGTTGGCCTCCGCGTCGAACCAGTCCTTCCCGGCCGCCCAGTGCGCGACCCAGCCCGCGAATCCCGGCGCGGCGGTGGTGTGGCCGAACTCCGCGCCGAACGGGACGGCTCCGACGTCGGTGATGTGCCGGACATGGCCGCGGTGGGGGCCGGTGACGACCAGATGCCAGTCCATGGCGCAGCCGTCGGTGCCCAGGACGACGGTGCCGTGGTCCGCGACCTGTTCGACGAGCAGCTCGATCTCGTCCTCGGGGCGGCCGTCGTCCTCCCACAACCACTCCTCCACCAGCGGGAACGGCCGGCTCAGCGCACGCTCCGCGGTGTCACCGCCCTCGCCGTCCGGCACCTCTTCGAGTCCGAGCGGTCCGAACTCCGGCGGCCCGCTGCAAGACCCGTCGGTCACCTCGGCCACGAAGCTGCGGTACGGCTCGGGCAGCACGATGCCGTGCCGGGCCTCGAAGACGTGGACCGCCTCCCAGCCCAGGGCCGAGACGCCCTCGTCGACGTCGAACGCGGCGCGCAAGGCCTCGAGTTCCACCGGATCGGCGTGATCGTTGTCCATACGGCAGGGGTACCAGCAGGCACCGACGATCGACCCCCGGCGGCCCCACCCTGGAGCGTCCGCAGGAACCACCAAGCCCGCGAGGACCGCCCGGACCACCCGGACCACCGGGCCCGCGAGGACCGCCCGGCACGCCAGGACCGCCTCGCTCACCCACCAGCGCCGCTCACCCGCCCGCGCCCCGCGCCTCCGTCGCGTCCAGGCACAGCAGCCGCAGCGAGCCGTGGCCCCCGAAGCACCGGCGGGCCTCGTCCATCGGATCCCACAGCCGCCCGTCCGGGGTGCGCACCCAGTGCTCCCCGCCCGTCGCCCACCACTCCGCGCCGGTCTGACGGACGATCACCTCGCCCGCGTACGCGCCGAAGCCGCGCAGCACGCCCTGCGCGGCGGCGTGCGGCGTGTCCTCCCGCCGCAGCTCCTCGATCAGCCGGTCCACCCGCCACAGGCTCTGCGCCGAGTAGTCGAGCCGCAGCCGCGCGCCCTCGCGCATGGCGGTCACCGCGTCCGCCGCCCACCGCACCGGCCTGGTCGCGGCGTGGGGCCTGGACCCCTGCTGTGCAGTTCCAGTCGTCACGTAGGTCGTCACATAGCTCGTCACACTGAGAAGAGCGAGGTCAGCGGCCTTTTCGTCACCCGGATCCGGGGGGTTCCCGCAACCGGTGCAGGACCGCCCCAGCCCCCTCGCACGACGGGCACAGGATTCACTCAGGAACGGGGTTTACGCCCTCGCGCCCGCCGCGACACCACCGCGCGCAGCACCCGGCGCCCCTCCGTGGACACCTCCAGCGCCGGGCGCAGTCCGCCCACGCCGTGTTCGGCGAGCAGTTCCAGGACGGTGATCTGCCGGCGCAGTTCGGCGGCGACGAGCGGCGGCATGTCCTGCGTACGGCCCTCACGGCGCGAGTCGACCGGGGAGGCGTCCTCGGCCGGGTCGAGGAGCCGGTGGATCTGGAGCGAGGCGACCGAGCAGGCGTCGGCCCACAGCCGCACCTCGGCGGCGGTCGGCTCGGCCGGGGCTGCGGCGAGCATCCGGTGGACGAGGAGGGCGGCCTCGTTCTCCTCGGACCGGGCCGGCTCCGCGAGCTTCCCGCGTGCCTGCTCCAGCGAGGCGCCCCAGTCGGCGGCCCCGGAGCCGTCCGCGAGACTCCCCCACAGCGGCCGCAGGATCTCGTCGTCACCGCCCAGCAGCGGCACACACCGATCCAAACAAGCCAGTCCGCTCGCGGCCAGTCCGCGTTCGTCGGCCTGACCCATGAGGTCAACCAGGCTCATCCACGCCTCCCTCGCCGGGGCGCCATCCCCTACGGAGCCCGCACTTTCCCTTACTGCGTGCGACTGCTCGGTAGTGTCACACGGAACGACGCCGAGTCGGCCGAGCAGACGGAAGAAGTTAATTTCGGCCAAGGGAGTGAAGGATGGCGGCGCACTGCCACCGGCTCACCCCAGGTGCGTCGCCAGCGCCGTGAACTCGGTCCACGACAGCGGGGGCGTCTCGGGGTCCCACAGCTTCTGGACCGTGGCCCGCAGCGGCATCCGCACGCCGGCCGCGACCTGGTCCTGGGTCTGGGAGTTCGCGAGGTCGCACCAGACCGCGAAGCTGCCGCCGAGGATCTGGTCGTCGTACGTCGCCGGCACGGCCGCCGTCCCGCGCAGCACGCGCGGGGTCCACAGCTCGTAGATCCGCCGTCCCGTCGGGTAGACGAACGCGTTCGGCTGCCCGAGCACGTAGTACAGGAACTCGTCGTTGTAGTTGAGCACCTCGCGCCCCGTGCTCAGGTACTCCGCCGGCTGCCGGGCGCCGATCTCCTTGCCGGTCCAGTAGGCGACCTGGAGGTCCTCTGCGGGCCGCGCGGACGCGTCCCGGAAGAAGCCGTCGTTCCAGGCCCGCATCGTGCGGTCGTGGCCGCGGACGGTCGCGGCGCGGCCGTTGAGCCAGCCGGTGGTGAGGTCGGCGACGGTCCCGGAGGAGCCGTACGCCGCCCGGGCCGCGGCGGCCAACTGCGGATAGGAGGCGGCCGGGTCCGACACCGTCAGCGCCTGGTACTCGTCGCCGCCGAGGTTCCACTGACTGCCGGGGAACAGACCGGCGTACTCGTCGAGCAGGTCGTCGACGATCTTCGCGGACTCGGGCTCGGAGATGTCGATCGCCCCGCGCGTGGCCACGCCCCGCACGTTGCGCAGCTGGAGGCCGGGGTGGGCGGCGATGACGGCGCCCAGGTGACCGGGCGAGTCGATCTCGGGCACGATCGTGATGTGCCGGCTCTCGGCCAGCTGGACGATCCTCGCGACCTGGGCCTTGGTCAGATGCTGCTCGGACACGATCTCCGGGTGACTCGTGGACTCGACCCGGAAGCCCTGGTCGTCCGAGATGTGCAGCCCGAGCTCGTTGTACTTCAGGTCGCCCAGCTCGCGCACCCGGTCCTCGATCCAGGAGGCGGTGAAGTGCTTGCGCGCGATGTCCAGCATGAAGCCGCGGCGCGGCTTGGCCGGCTCGTCGTGCACGACGCCCTCCGGGGCCGTACCGCCGCCGTGCACCTCCTGCTTGAGGGTGCGGGTGCCGTAGAAGACGCCCGCGTCGGCGGGCCCGCTGATGGTCACCCGGCCGCCGCGCACGGTCATGGCGTACGACTCCGGGTCCGCGCCCTCGTCGTCGTTCAGCGCCAGCCGTACGTCCCCGGCGCGCACGTCGCCCTTCTCGCCCGCGTAGGTCAGCCCCAGCTCACCGGCGATCAGCCGGCCCTCGTCGGACAGCTCGCCGTCGCTCACGACCACCCGGTTCCCGGGCGCCGGCTTCCACCCCGGACCGCGGGCCGGGGTGTGGGAACGCACGGCGGGGATGGTGCGCGGGGTCCGGGAGAGGGCGTAGGAACGCGTGGGCGAGGGGCTCGTGCCGGTCACGCGCCCGGCGGCGGTCCCGCCCGAGGCGGACGCGGAGGCGGAGTCCTGCCGGGCCGACGAGCCCGCGGGGCTCCCGTCGTCACCGGAGGCCCAGAGCCCGATCCCGGTGCCGAAGGCGGCGACCGCGACCCCGATCAGCAGGGCACGCCGCCCCACCTTCTTCTGTGGCGCCCGGCGCCTGTGCTGGCTCACGGCGCCAACCTACGGCCAACGGTGACCGGGTGGTGTCCACCACACGTTCCGAAACTCTCCCGTGCGGGTGAAATTCGGGCATCCGTCGGACACGACCTGACCCCGCTCGATACGGTGTCGTCACACCTCTCACAGCATCCCCTGCCGACACACACGTGACGCGAGGACCCACGCTGCCTGCGCACCGTCTCCCCCACCTCCCTGGCCGTAGGGCCATATCCGCCCTCCCGGAGCAGACCCGTACCCCACCGTCCCCGAAGGTGCTGGAGGGGTTCAACACCGCGTCCGCCGACGACGCCTGCCACCTGCTTCTGGGCTGCCTCCGCAGCCTGCGCTGGGCCAGGCGGCTGGCCGACCATCGCCCGTACCCCGACCTGGACTCACTCCTGGCGGCCTCCGACGAGGCGACGTACGACCTGACTCCGGAGGACCTGGCGGAGGCGCTGGCGGGCGAGGCACTGCCGACATTGCCGGACGGAATGTACCCGGTGGCCCATACCGCCCTGAGCGCGGCACACGCGGCATACGAGGCACGCTTCGGACACGTGTTCGTCATCTGTCGGGGCGGAGTCACCCCGGAGGAGGCCCTGGACCACATCCTGGGCGGGATCCGGTCACGATTGACGAACGATCCCGAGGAGGAACGGGTCGTGGCGGCGGAGGAACTGCGCCGCCTGGCGAGGGAACGGCTGGCCGACACGCTGGGGGGCGCGGGCAACCGTATGACCGGCCACGACGGCGCCACACCCGGCAAAACCCGGCGCACACCGCCCCCGTAGGCGTCCGGAATAGCCCGTCCGTGCCCTTTGGGCTGCCAGTTCGATCACACCGGCAGGCCCCGCGTAAGCGTCACAGGCACACGTCGCTACGATGCTGGGGGCCGGTGGACCGTACCCGGCCGGGCCCGTCCGACACCGAAGCCGGCAGGCCCCAATCCCCGCTCCCGGAGGGTTCTTCCGTGCCGGCTGGAACGCTGTACCGCGGCCGGGAAGGAATGTGGTCCTGGGTGGCTCATCGAGTCACCGGCGTCCTCATCTTCTTCTTCCTGTTCGTTCACGTGCTGGACACCGCTCTCGTGCGTGTCTCGCCTGAGGACTACGACAAGGTCGTAGCCACGTACAAGACCCCGATCGTCGGGCTGCTGGAGTATGGCCTCGTAGCCGCCATCCTCTTCCACGCGCTCAACGGACTGCGCGTCATCGCTGTCGACTTCTGGTCGAAGGGGCCGCGCTACCAGAAGCAGATGCTCTGGTCCGTCGTCGGCATCTGGGTCGTGCTGATGATCGGGGCGATCTACCCCGTCCTCGGCCACGCCGCTCGTGAACTGTTCGGGAGCTGACGCCGATGTCCACCACTGAAACCACCGCGTCCGGAATCGGTCCCGTCGAGGGCGGTTCCGTCTTCAACGTCGACAACCCGGCGCCCTTCATCGAGGCCCCGCGCGCCCGCACCAAGAAGACCCCGAAGTCCACGCGGGGCAACTTCGAGATGTACGGCTGGCTGTTCATGCGCCTGTCCGGCATCGTGCTGGTCGTCCTGGTCCTGGGCCACCTCCTCATCCAGCTCGTGCTGGACGGCGGCGTCTCCAAGATCGGCTTCGCCTTCGTGGCCGGCCGCTGGGCCTCCCCGTTCTGGCAGGTCTGGGACCTGCTGATGCTGTGGCTCGCGATGCTGCACGGCGCCAACGGCCTGCGCACGGTCATCAACGACTACGCGGAGCGCGCGAACACCCGGCTGTGGCTCAAGGGCCTGCTCTACACCGCCACGGTGTTCACCATCCTGCTGGGCACGCTGGTGATCTTCACCTTCGACCCGAACATCCGCTAGGCACGGGGCTGAGGTAATCCACTCATGAAGATCCACAAGTACGACACCGTCATCGTCGGCGCCGGCGGCGCCGGTATGCGCGCCGCCATCGAGTCGACGAAGCGCAGCCGCACCGCCGTGCTGACCAAGCTCTACCCCACCCGCTCCCACACGGGCGCCGCGCAGGGCGGCATGGCCGCCGCGCTGGCCAACGTGGAGGAGGACAACTGGGAGTGGCACACCTTCGACACGGTCAAGGGCGGTGACTACCTGGTCGACCAGGACGCCGCGGAGATCCTGGCGAAGGAGGCCATCGACTCGGTCCTCGACCTGGAGAAGATGGGCCTGCCGTTCAACCGGACGCCCGAGGGCCGGATCGACCAGCGTCGCTTCGGCGGTCACTCCCGCAACCACGGCGAGGCCCCGGTCCGCCGGTCCTGCTACGCGGCCGACCGCACCGGTCACATGATCCTCCAGACGCTGTACCAGAACTGCGTGAAGGAGGGCGTGGAGTTCTTCAACGAGTTCTACGTCCTCGACCAGCTGATCACCGAGGTCGACGGCGTCAAGCGCTCGGCCGGCGTCGTGGCGTACGAGCTGGCGACCGGCGAGATCCACGTCTTCCAGGCGAAGGCCGTGATCTACGCGTCCGGCGGCACCGGCAAGTTCTTCAAGGTGACCTCCAACGCGCACACGCTGACCGGTGACGGCCAGGCCGCGGTCTACCGTCGCGGGCTGCCGCTGGAGGACATGGAGTTCTTCCAGTTCCACCCGACCGGCATCTGGCGCATGGGCATCCTGCTGACGGAGGGCGCCCGCGGTGAGGGCGGCATCCTCCGCAACAAGGACGGCGAGCGCTTCATGGAGAAGTACGCGCCGGTCATGAAGGACCTCGCGTCCCGTGACGTCGTCTCCCGCTCCATCTACACGGAGATCCGCGAGGGCCGCGGCTGCGGTCCCGAGGGCGACCACGTCTACCTGGACCTCACGCACCTCCCGCCGGAGCAGCTGGACGCGAAGCTCCCGGACATCACGGAGTTCGCGCGCACCTACCTGGGCATCGAGCCGTACACGGACCCGATCCCGATCCAGCCCACCGCGCACTACGCCATGGGCGGCATCCCGACGAACGTCCAGGGTGAGGTCCTGTCGGACAACACCACGGTCGTCCCGGGCCTGTACGCGGCCGGCGAGGTCGCCTGCGTGTCCGTCCACGGCGCGAACCGCCTGGGCACGAACTCCCTGCTGGACATCAACGTGTTCGGCCGCCGGGCGGGCATCGCCGCCGCCGAGTACTCGCAGAAGGCCGACTACGTCGAGCTGCCGGCGAACCCGGAGTCGCTCGTCGTCGCGCAGATCGAGCGGCTGCGCACGTCCACGGGCACCGAGCGGGTGGCGGTCCTGCGCCGCGAGCTCCAGGAGACCATGGACGCGAACGTCATGGTGTTCCGCACCGAGCAGACCATCAAGACGGCGGTCGAGAAGATCGCCGAGCTGCGCGAGCGCTACCTGAACGTCTCGATCCAGGACAAGGGCAAGCGGTTCAACACGGACCTGCTGGAGGCCGTCGAGCTGGGCAACCTGCTCGACCTGGCCGAGGTCATGGCGGTCTCCGCGCTCGCCCGCAAGGAGTCCCGCGGCGGTCACTACCGCGAGGACTACCCGAACCGCGACGACATCAACTTCATGCGCCACACCATGGCGTACCGCGAGGTCGGCGACGACGGCACCGAGTCCATCCGTCTCGACTACAAGCCGGTCGTGCAGACCCGCTACCAGCCGATGGAGCGTAAGTACTGATGGCAACCCCCGTTCTGGACAAGGTCGAGGCGGAGTCCGCCGCCTCTCCCTACATCACGGTCACCTTCCGGGTCCGCCGCTTCAACCCGGAGATCTCGGCCGAGGCGACCTGGGAAGACTTCCAGCTGGAGATCGACCCGAAGGAGCGCGTCCTCGACGGCCTCCACAAGATCAAGTGGGACGTCGACGGCACCCTCACCTTCCGCCGCTCGTGCGCGCACGGCATCTGCGGCTCGGACGCCATGCGGATCAACGGCAAGAACCGCCTTGCCTGCAAGACGCTGATCAAGGACATCAACCCCGACAAGCCGATCACGGTCGAGCCCATCAAGGGCCTGACGGTCCTCAAGGACCTGGTCGTCGACATGGAGCCGTTCTTCCAGGCGTACCGCGACGTCATGCCCTTCCTCATCACGAAGGACACGAACGAGCCGACCCGCGAGCGTTTCCAGACGGCGGAGGACCGCGAGCGCTTCGACGACACCACGAAGTGCATCCTGTGCGCGGCATGCACGTCCTCGTGCCCGGTCTTCTGGAACGACGGCCAGTACTTCGGCCCGGCGGCCATCGTCAACGCCCACCGCTTCATCTTCGACAGCCGTGACGAGGCGGCCGAGCAGCGCCTGGAGATCCTCAACGACCGCGACGGCGTGTGGCGCTGCCGCACGACCTTCAACTGCACGGACGCCTGCCCGCGCGGCATCGAGGTCACGAAGGCGATCCAGGAAGTGAAGAGGGCGCTGATCACTCGGCGGATCTGATCTTTCTGTCGTACGTGGGCGAAGGCCCCGTCTCCCGGCTGCGCGCCGGGGGCGGGGCCTTCTTCCCGTTCTCCGGAGGGCCGGCGCCAGGAGGACGGCTCGGTACTCGACGTGAACATGCTGTGCGAGCAGCGGAGTTGACGGCATACTCGATCCACCGAATTGGGGGCGAGGATGGCGGGGACGCGGTTCGGCGGGGTGGCCTGGGGGCTGCGGCTGTGGACCTTGGCGCGGGTGCTCCTGGTCACGCCCTCCCCTCCTGTCGGCTCTTTCGGTGATCTGTCCTCCTCAGACCCTTCGAGGAAGAGATGGGTCTACGTCTGCCCGCAGGAAGGCTGCACGGCGAACATCCAGTCGAACGATTCCGCCCGGGCCGGCAATGTGCGCTGTTTCTGTGGCACTTATCCGGTATTGCGCAACCGGCTGGTGAACGACACATTCGTGGCGCTCCGGCACAGTCACGAGATCTGGGTGTGCATCAGATGCGACGAGCCTCCGGCACGCGGCGCGTCCCGCCCCCTGGTGAGATCGGGGCACGTCTTCAAGCGCTACGCCAAGGGTTCTGGAGGTTGAGGAATGCTCAAGGCGCTTGCCGAGGCCAGCGGCAAAGTTATCGGCGGGGCCCGTTTCAGCCTGACCAGCGTACTGCCCGGTGTGCTGCTGGCGACGATCGTCGCCGCCGTCGCCCGAGCGGGGCTCTTCGACCTCGAGGCGCGGCCTGACTTCACCGCGGTAGCGCCCGGTCGGCAGGACACCGCAGCCGTGGTTCTCTTTGTCTTCTTCGCCTTCGTCGTCGGCGTGTTGCTGCGCCCCTTCGAGGCCGCGATCGTCCAGTTGCTGGAGGGCTACTGGGAGAGGCCGTCACCGCTGGCCCCCCTGCGCGACGCGGCGATCGAGCGTCACCGACGCCGCAGGGATCGGGCGTTGCTCATGTGCCAGCACTCCGAAGCCGTGGAGGAGGCGGACCGAACCGCGTCCTCGTCACCGGGCAGCAGGGCCCCGGGCGCGTCGGTTTCCCTGCATGAACTCGCCGAGCGGGATCGGCGTAGAGCGCGCCTGCGCCGGAACGCCAAGCGCGCCCGCAGCGTCCGGGCCGGATACGCCACCGAGATCCGGCAGGACAGCGCGGCGCAGCAGCGGGATCCTCACGGGGAACTCATGCCGACATCGCTGGGGAACATGCTGCTGCGCGCCGAGCGACTCTCGGGTGACCGCTACGGTCTCGACATGATGAGGGTCTATCCGCGGATCTACCCCTTCATCGCCCCACGCCTGGAGAACGCCGTCACCCAGCAGCTCAGCCTCATCGCCGCGACGGCATCGCTCGCCGTGTCCCTCGGAGTCACCACGCTGGCGTTGCTGCCCCTGGTCCTGCGCTGGGACATATGGTCACTGCTGCCACTGGCTCCCGCGGTCCTGACCGCCCTCGCCTACCGCGGCGCGACAGCGGCCGCCGCCTTCCACGGCACCCTGTTGTCGGCAGTCTTCGACGTGCACCACTTCGACCTGGCCAAGGCGTTCCACTACGACCCACCGGAATCCGCCGAAGAGCTGACCGCGATGAACCAGCAGATCTCGGAGTTCCTCGCCCAGGACAAGCACGCTTACGTCGAGGAACTGGGGCACCTCTCGATGACGCACCAGCCCGAAAGTGAAGACCCTCTACAGCGAGCGAACGGCAACGGCGCCTCCCAGACCTAGTACGTTCAGCACTATCCGGTGGGGCCGGCGCAGGCCGCCACTGTCGAAATGCAGGTACTCGTCCACGTCGGCGTACACGACGACCTGCTCCGCAAAGCGCACGGCGCGGGTGCCCTCCACGTTCCCCTTGACCACCGCGCAGGATGGCCCGACAACGAGTTCGACGCGGCCGAAGAACACCGTGACGTCGACCCTGACAACCCGCAGTCGGTCGTCGGGCGAGGTGACTCCGGCGAACCGTGCGCTGGAGAGGTCTATGACGGCGTTCCCGAGGTACGAACTCACCGTCAATGTCTGCAACGGCACGGTCGACGTGAGAACTCGCCGGTCCACGGGCACGAGCACGCTGCGGTACCGGCGCAGCGGATGGTCCTCCGCGCGACCGGCGGGATCCGTCCGCACGCCGAGGGAGAGCGCCACCCCCAGGGCAATCACGACGGACGGCCAGATACGGTCCGCGGTCTCACCCTCGAAGGCACCTGCGTCGTAGGCCGCCCACAGGCCGCCGCCGGCGACCAGCACAACGGGGCCGGCCAGCAGCCCTTTGGGCACGGCCGCCCGAAGGATCAACAGCAGGCCCACCACGGCGAGCGCGTACGGCAGCGCCGAGAGCGCCCATCGCCCCGCCGACCGCACAGCCGACGCGTCGCCCAGCAGCCAGACCGTGCCGACGATCACCACCAACAGCCCGAAGGCTGTGCGCAAACGGCCCACCGGCTTCCCCTCCCGCAATCAGCTGAAGAGTACTGAAGCCGGTCCACCACAGCGGGCTCAGGACCGGCGACCCGGTACAGGTAGACCTTTCAACGCCACCGCAGGGTCTCACCTCCGCCGGAGGGGCTGCGTCTCGGCCCAATGAGTGACCCCGCGGTCAGTCCGCCCGCCGGGCGGCGGCCTCTTACCTAATCTGATGGCATGTCAGATGACCAGTCGTACGAGCTGCTCGGCTTCGACAACGTCCTGCTTCCCGTCGGTGACATCGGTGAGGCCGTCGGGTTCTACGAGCGCGCCGGGTTCGCCGTGGGGTTCCGGTTCGACGAGGCCGGGATCGCTCAGATGAAGGTCGGGGGCGAGACGCCCGGGATTCTGCTGCGGCAGGAGGAGGGGCTCGGGCACCGGCCGCCGCCGTGGCCCTCGCCCCGGGTCTGGGTGGAGGTGCCGGACGCCCGCGCCGCGATGCGGGAGCTGGCGGACGCCGGGATCACGGCACTCGACGAGCCGGCCTCCGTGGCGACCGGCTGGACGGTCGAGATCGCCGACCCATGGGGCAACGTCCTCGGATTCACGGACTACACCAAGCGGCCCGAACTCGGCCGGAGGCCGTAGGGCCTGCCGTTCGGATCAGCCCGATGCCGCGGGGTGTGGCACGCGAGAGGCCGTGGCCGCACGGCAGGGTTGAACGCGTTCAAAAACAGGTCTACAGTCAGCCCTGACAGCATTTTGAACGCGTTCAACAAGGGGTGGGGACATGGATCTCACAGTCGTCGCGTACGTCGTCTACCTGCTGGTCAGCATCGGTCTGACCATCTGGGTGGCCCGCACGCTCAGCCGCAACGGGCGGGTCTTCCTGGCGGACGTGCTGCACGGGAACGAGAAACTCGCGGACGCCGTCAACCACCTCCTGGTGGTCGGCTTCTACCTCGTCAACCTCGGCTTCGTCGCGCTGTACCTGAGCGGCGACGACACCATCGCCGACACCCGCGAGGTCTTCGAGGCCCTGTCGACCAAGCTGGGCGTGGTGCTGCTGGTGCTCGGCGTGATGCACCTGGGCAACGTGTACGTGCTCAGCCGGATCCGGCGCCGCGGGGTGCTGGAGCGGGAGCAGGTGCCGCCGGTCGCGCCGCAGGGCTGGGTCGCCCCCACCGCCGGGGCGTGAGCACCGTGCCGGCCGTCGGGGCTGACCGGGACGCCGCGCGCGTCCCGGTCCGCCGGCTCACCGTGCTGTACGACGCCGAGTGCTCGGTGTGCGCCTTCGTACGCGACTGGCTCGCCCGCCAGCCCCAGTTGGTGCCCCTGGAGCTCGTACCGGCCGCCTCGGACGAGGCACGGCGGCGTTTCCCCGGCCTCGACCACCGGGCCACGCTCGACGACGTCACCGTCGTGGGCGACAGCGGGCAGGTCTACCAGGGCGCGGCCGCCTGGATCGTCACCCTGTGGGCACTGCGCGAACACCGGCCACTCGCGCACCGCCTGAGCACCCCCACCGGGGCGAAGCTCGCCAAGGGCGCCGTCCTCGCCGCCGCCCGGTGGCGCGGGGCGCAGTGGGGCGGCCGGGCGTACGCGCGCGTGGACGGATGGTCGTACGACCCCGCCCGAGGGTGGACGCACGCCGCCGGCTCCGCCCCCGACTGCGCCGACGGCACCTGCGCCACTCGTTAGGCTCTCTTCCCGTGCCTGCGAACAACGAGAGCCCCGGTGAGGGCGACGCGCCCACCAAGTCCGAGCAGACCCGCGCGCTGATCCTGGAGACGGCGATGCGGCTGTTCCAGGAGCGCGGCTACGACAAGACGACCATGCGGGCCATCGCCCAGGAGGCCGGGGTCTCCGTCGGCAACGCGTACTACTACTTCTCCGGCAAGGAACACCTGATCCAAGGCTTCTACGACCGTCTCGCCGCCGAGCACCGCGAGGCGGTCCGGGAGGTCCTGGACCGGGAGACGAGCCTGGAGGCGCGGCTCGCGGGCGTCCTGCGGACCTGGCTGGACGTCGCCACGCCGTACCACGAGTTCGCGGTGCAGTTCTTCAAGAACGCCGCCGACCCCGACAGCCCGCTCAGCCCCTTCTCCCCGGAGTCGGAGCACGCGCGCGTGGAGGCCATCGGCGTCCACCGGGAGGTGCTCGCGGGGGCGAAGGGCAAGGTGCCCGAGGAACTGCGGGACGTACTGCCGGAGCTGATGTGGCTCTCCCAGATGGGACTCGTCCTGTACTGGATCTTCGACCGCACCGACGGGCGCGAACGCAGCTACCGGCTCGCCGAGCGCGGCGCCCGCCTCACCGCGCGCGGCGTCGCGCTGGCCCGCTTCCGGGTGCTGCGGCCACTGGTGCTGGAAGTGCACGAACTGTTCACGGACTTCCTGCCGGGGATGACGAAGGCACTCCCCGATCCAGCGGCGCGCAGGTCTACCTCCTGAGGTGCCCGGCGTCGTGGGGACCTGCCCGGCCGGTCAGTTCACGGTGTCCATCTCGCCCTCGGTGAGCTCCACGTCGTGGACCAGCGGCCCGTCCGCCACGACGACGTGCCGGGCACGGGAACCGTACGAGGGGGCGGCCGTCGCCAGCAGATAGGTGCCCGGGGACGGGACGGAGAGGATGTACGAGCCGTCGGCCAGGGCGGACACCCGGTCCAGTTGCCGGCCGCCACGGCTCAGCAGGGTCACCGCGGCGCCCTCCACCGGGTCGCCGTCGGGGGTGCGGACGAAGCCGTGGACCACCGTGGCGGGACCGTCCCGCCCGACGACGCCCGCTTCCGGCACCGCCGACGCCACCGCCTCCTCCTTCGGCTCCACCGCGAGATGCGGCAGACGGCGGTCGAGCCAGGCAGGCAGCCACCAGTTGGAGTCGCCCAGGAGGTGCATCATGGCCGGCACCAGCGCCGTACGCAGGATGAACGCGTCGAGCGCCACCGCCGCCGCCAGGCCGACGCCGGCGACCGCCGCGCCCGCGTCGCCGCTGAGGACGAACGCCAGGAAGACGCAGACCATGATCAGGGCCGCGCTGTTGATGACCCGGCTGGTCTCCGCGAGGCCCACCCGGACCGCGCGCGCGTTGTCGCGCGTGTGCACCCACTCCTCGTGCATCCGGCTGACCAGGAACACCTGGTAGTCCATGGAGAGGCCGAACAGCAGGGACAGCATGATCACCGGCAGGAAGGCGTTGATCGGGCCCTCCTTGCCGAGGCCCAGCAGTTCCAGGCCCCAGCCCCACTGGAAGATCGCGACCAGGACGCCGAAGGAGGCCGCCGCGGCTATCAGGTTCATCACGGCGGCCGTCAGCGGCACCACCAGGGAACGGAAGGCGATCAGGAGCAGCAGGAAGCTCAGCCCGATGATGGTGACGACGAACAGCGGCAGCCGGTCGCCGGTGACGGACGCGAAGTCCTTGGAGACCGCGGTGACACCGCCGACGTGAGCCGTCGAGCCGGCGCGCGGGATCACGTCGTCGCGGAGGGTGTCGATGAGGTCGTCGGTCGCCTTCGACTGGGGTGACGTGGTGGGGACGACCTGGATGACCGTGACGCCCCGGGCGGGCGGCAGCGCGACGACCCGGGCCACCCCGGAGGTCGCCTCGATGTCCTTGACCAGCGTGGCCGTGTCGCCGCCGGTCGCCACCACCTGGAGCGGTGCGTTGAAGCCGGGCCCGAATCCCTCGGCGAGCAGGTCGTACGCCTGCCGGGTGGTCGTCGTGGTGTCGTCGTTGCCCTGGTCGGTGGCGCCCAGCCGCAACGACAGCACGGGCAGGGCGAGTACGGCCATGACGACGACGGCGAGTGCGGCGATCCGGCGCGGACGCCGCTGTACGCCCGCCGACCAGCGGGCCGCGAGACCGCTCGCGCGCTCCCGCTCGGGGCCGTCCGCGGCCAGCCGGCGCCGCTGCCTGCGGCTGAGGACACGCGGGCCGAGGAAACCGAGCAGGGCGGGCAGCAGGGTGGTGGCGGCGAGCACGCTCAGCACGACGGTGAGCGAGGTGCCGATGACCACGCCGTCCAGGAAGCGCAGGTTCGTCACCAGCATCCCGGCCAGCGCGATACAGACCGTGCCGCCCGCGAACAGCACCGCCCGGCCGGAGGTGTCGAGGGCGGTGACCGCCGACTCCTCGGGGTCGGCGCCGCGCAGGATGCCGCGCCGGTGCCGGGTGACGATGAACAGGGCGTAGTCGATGCCGACACCGAGGCCGATCAGCGACGAGAGCAGCGGCGCCAGGTCGGGGATGTCGGTGACGTGACTGAGGAGCTGGGTGGAGAACAGGCCCGTGCCGACGCCGAAGATCGCCACGCCGATCGGCAGGAGCATCGCGAAGAGCGAGCCGAAGGCGAGGAACAGCACGACCGCCGCAGCCCCGAGGCCGACCATCTCGGCGAGCCCCGTCGGCGGTTCCTGCACGCGCTGGATGGCCTGGCCGCCCAGCTCGACCCGCAGTCCGTCGGTTTCGGCGCCCCGCGCGGTGTCGACGACGTCCTGGACGAGCTCCTTGGGGACGGAGTTGGCCCGCTCGGTGAACGTGATCTGGGCGTACGCGATGCGCCCGTCACGGCTGATCTGCGCCGCGCCCCGGTCGGTGTAGGGGCCGGCGACCTCGCCGACCCCCTTCATCCTCGCCATCTTTGCCAGCGCGGGCTGGATCCGGGACCGTACGTCCTGGTCCCGGACCGAGCCGTCGTCGACCTTCCACACCACCGTGTCGGTGTCGCCCGCGCGCGCGGGGAAGGCCTTCGCCATCAGGTCGTACGCGCTTTTGGAGTCCGTGTTCGGGAGGGAGAAGACGTTCGCGTAGTCCGTCCCCGCCGTCGAGGCCGAGAAGCCCAGGCCGAACAGGGCACCCACCCACAGCAAGAGGACCACCAGCCGGTGCCGGTAGCACCACCGCGCCAATGCCGCCACGTTCAACGCTCCTTGTTCGATTGCCGGTCGATCGGTCGGTCCCCCAGGTCCTGCGCAACAGGATCGGCGGCACCGCACGCGCGTGGACACGGCTCACGTATGACTCTCAAGGAACTCCAAAGCGGGAACCGGCCCGGCTGTCAGTGCTCGCGCCGATACTGGGGGCATGTCGACGGCCCCTGGCACCGTGCTGGTCGTGGAGGACGAGCCGAGCATCGCGGACGTCCTCGCCATCGCGCTGCGCTACCACCGCTTCGAGGTCATGGTCGCGGGCACCGTCCGCGAGGCGCTCGCCCTCGTCGCCCGCACGCGGCCCGACGTCGCGCTGCTCGACGTCATGCTCCCCGACGGCGACGGCCGTGCCCTGGGCCGTGAACTGCGCGCCGCGCGGCCGGAACTGGCGCTGGTGTTCCTGACCGCGCGGGACTCCCCCGCCGAGATCGTCGGCGCCCTGGGCTTCGGCGACGACTACATCACCAAGCCGTTCAACATCGACGAGGTCGTCGCCCGGATCACCGCGGTGCTGCGCCGCACCCGCCCGGCCGACGTCCTCCCGCAGCGGCCGCCCCTGCGCTACGGCGACCTGGAGCTGGACGAGACGACGTACTCGGTGCACCGCGCGGGCCGCACGGTCGAGCTCACCCCCACCGAGTACGCGCTGCTGCGCTTCCTGGTGCGCAACGGCGGCCGGATCGTGCCCAAGGAGCAACTCCTGCGCCATGTCTGGCAGTACGAGCACACCCCGCCGGAGTCGACGGTCGTCGAGACCTACATCAGCTATCTGCGCCGCAAGCTGGACACACCGGGAGCGCCGGTGATCACCACGCGGCGGGGTGTCGGATACGGGCTGGCATGAGGCTCCCCGGCCCCCTGAAACCGCCCAGGCCACCGAAGATGCCCAGGGCGCCGAAGATGCCCAGGTCCCTGAGGCCGCCCAGGCCCCCGAGGCTGCCCGGACGCCGTCCGCGGCTCCACGCCACCCGGGGCATCCACTCGCTGCGCGTCAAACTCACCCTGGCCAACGTGGCGCTGCTTGCCCTGGGCATCGTCGCCGCCACCGCCGTCAGCCTCATGGGCATGCGGCACTACCTGCTCGACCAGATCGACGCCGAGCTGACCCAGACCCGGGACTCGCTGGCCGGTTCGCACCTCACCATGCGGCAGATCGACTCGATCGCCGTGCTGGGCTTCGCCCGCGACTGGGCCGTCCCCGGGGAGGGCGACGACCGGCCGGCGCCCGACACCCTCTTCGTCGCCGTCGACGGCGACACCGGCGAGGCCGTCACCGTCCTCGGCGTCGCGCCGACCGAGGCGCAGCGCGGCCTGGCGAAGGCGGTCACCGACCCGGGCGTACTCGCCGACGACACGGAGCCGCACGACGTGACGGTCCGCGGCGCCCCGTACCGCGCGACCGGGACACGGCTCCCCGACGGCACGGACATCCTGCTGGCCACGTCGACGGACGCCCTGCACAAGGGCATAGCCAAGGCACTCAAGCTCGACCTCGCCGTCGGCACGCTGCTGCTGGCGCTGCTGGCCTGTCTGACGCTGTTCAGCGTGCGGCGCCGGATGCTGCCGCTGGAGGACATGGTGGAGACCTCGTCGGCGATAGCCGAGGGGGACCTGACCCGGCGGATCCCCTCCCGTCACCATCCGACGCAGGAGGTCGAGCAGCTGCGGCTGGCCCTCAACGCCATGCTCCACCAGGTGGAGTCGGCGTACCGCACGCGCGAGCGAACGGCGGCCCAGTTGCGCCGGTTCGTCGCCGACGCCTCGCACGAGCTGCGCACCCCGCTGGCCGCGATCCGCGGCTACCTCCAGCTGTACGACAAGGGGATGCTGCGCGACCCCGCCGAACGGAAACGGGCCTGGGACCGGATGACGGGGGAGGCCGACCGCATGGGGCACCTGGTGGACGAGCTGCTCACCCTCGCCCGTCTCGACCAGCAGCCCGAACTGCGGCTGCGGCACGTCGACGTCAGCTGCCTGGTGCGGGACGCGGCCGAGGACCTGCGGGCGCAGCAGCCCGGACGGCCGGTCACGGTCGGCGCCGACGGCGCGCTGCTGGTCCACGCCGACGAGTCGGGGCTGCGCCAGGTGCTCGGCAACCTGGTGGCCAACGTGCGCACGCACACGCCCGCCGATGTGCCGGTGCGGCTCGGGGTGGAGCGCGCGGACGGCGTCGTGCGGCTGTGTGTGGCGGACGAGGGTCCGGGGCTCGCGGCGGAGGACGCGTCGCGCATCTTCGACCGCTTCTTCCGGGCCGGGGGCGGCGCGGGCAGCGGACTGGGCATGGCGATCGTGCAGGGGTTGGTGCGGGCGCACGGCGGCGACGTCGCGGTGTGCACGGCACCGGGCGAGGGACTCACGGTGACGGTGACCCTGCCCGCGCGCACGCCGGTACGGCCGTAGCGGCCGGGGCGGATCGGGCGGCCGGGGCGCGGGCCGCGGCCCGTGACGGGTCGGGGCCAGGTGTCAGGGCGGGTCGGGGGCCATGACCAGTGCCCACACCGTCTTCCCGTGCCGGCCCCGGCTCCACACCCCCCAGGCCGCGGCGACATGCTCCACGAGGTGCAGGCCGCGGCCCGTCTCCGCCCACTCCCCCACCACCCGCAGCCGTGGTTCGAGCCGGCCCTCGTCGGACACCTCGATGAGGCAGGAGCCGTCGGCGAGGGCGGTCACCGCCACCTCGAACTCCCGTTCCAGCAGGGGCCCGTGACGTACGACGTTGGTGGCGAGCTCGGACACGAGCAGGACGGCGTCGTCCAGCGCCGGGTCACCGGGCGTGTGCCCCCAGTCGGCCAGATGGTCCCGCACCCGGCGCCGGGCGAGTCCGACGGACGCCGGATGCCTGGGCAGCCGGAAGGAGTTGCGTCTCGACACGTCGGCTCCTCACCCCGCCCACACCTCCGTCACACGATGCTGCGTGGGGTGACTGCCCGCCGTCGTGCCCGCCCAAGCGGGTCCACGGCCTCGGGTCCTGCGACCGGGCGTCAGATCCAGGTCAGACGCCACAGCCGGAAGCTGCCGTTGCCGTCCGACAGGTACTGGCCGCCGCCGACGTCCTCACTGCTGACGACGTACTCCTTGCGCTGCCACAGCGGGACGAGCGGCACGTCCGCGGCGACGTCCGCCTGGAGTTCGCGGAAGTCCGCGGCGACACGGCCGCGGTCGGCGTACTGCTGGGTGGACCCGATCAGCCGGTCGACGTCCTTGCTGCTGTAGCCGGTGTGCATGGTGCTGCCGGTGCCGACGAGCGGCGCGGCGAAGGTGTCCGGGTCGGGGTAGTCGGCGACCCAGCCGACCGCGTACGCGTCGAGCCTGCCGTTCGCCCACCGCTTCTGGAAGTCGGTCCACTCGTAGCCCGTGACCGTGACCTTGAACAGGCCACTGGCCTCCAACTGCCGCTTGAGTTCGGCGGCTTCCTCGGCGGCGGCGCCGCTGCCGATGCCGTAGCCGTAGGTGAAGCGGACGGGGGTGCTCACCCCGGCGTCGGCGAGCAGCTGCTTCGCCTTCGCGCGGTTCTGCTCGGGGTAGTTGTCGAAGAACGACGTGGTGTGGCCGGTGATGCCGGCCGGGATCAGTGAGTACAGCGGCTCGACGGTGCCGGCGTACACCGTCGAGGCCAGTTCCTCACGGTTGATCAGCCAGGCCAGGGCGCGCCGGACCTGCCGGTCGTGCAGCGAGGAGTTCGCGCGGGTGTTGAGGTACAGGTTGCGGGTCTCGGAGCTGTCGGCCTCGAAGACGCGTCTGCCGGGGTCGCTCGCCGAGAGACCGGCGAGGACCTTGGGCGGCAGCTGCCGGGTGGCGACCTCCATCTGCTCGGCGTTCCAGGCGCTGTCGAGCGCGCCGGCGTCCTTGTAGTAGCGCAGCTCGATGGGCCGCCCGGTGTTCAGGGCGCCGTCGTACCGCGTGTTGGGCGACAGCACCGCCGTCTTGCCCTTCGTATACGACGACAGGACGTACGGTCCGCTGCCGTCGACGTCCGAACCGGTGCGCAGGGCGTCCTTCGGGTAGCGCGTGCTGTCGACGATCGCGCCGGCGCCGGTGGCCACCTTGAACGGGAACGTGGCGTCGGAGGAGGACAGATGGAAGGTGACGGTCGAGCCGGCGGCGTCCACCGACCCGAGGGTGGAGAACAGGGACGCCGGGCCTACGTCGGCGTCGATCTTCTTGACCCGGTCGAAGGAGAACTTCACGTCCTGGGCGGTCACCGCGCGTCCGCCGGAGAAGGTCAGGCCCTTGCGCAGCTGGCACCGGTACGTACGAAGACCACCGTCCTCGAAGGCGCAGCTCTCGGCCGCGTCCGGCACGGGCTCGGTGCCGCCGGGCTCGAACGTGAGCAGCGACTGGAAGACGTTGCTGTACAAGGCCCAGGATCCGGCGTCGTAGGCCCCGGCCGGGTCGAGCGACGTGACGATGTCCGTCGTGCCGACCCTGATGGTCCTGTCCTTGTTCTGCTGCGACGGCAACAGCTGCCGGCCGCACACTCCGATGGCCGCCAGCACAAGCAGCGTGACCAGAATTCGCATGCGAACGGATCGCACGGTGCCCTCCCCAGGCGCCCCAGCGCAAAGCCACTCCCCTAAGCGGCGCGGTCACCTAACCACAGGAGTTTCCGGCGGGGAAGGGCATTCCGGTGAGATGAGAATGAACTCACCGAGGGGTGTTTCCGGTGGGTTTCACAGGCTTCCCACAGGGGGTCGTCAGGCCTGCGCCGACGCCAGTTCGATCACCGTGATGTCCGAGGGCGCGCCCACGCGCGTGGGCGGTCCCCAGGCGCCCGCGCCCCGGGAGACGTAGAGCTGGGTGTCGCCGTAGCGCTCGAGGCCCGCGACCGTCGGGTTGGCCGCGGCCGCGATGAGGTTGCCGGGCCAGAGCTGGCCGCCGTGGGTGTGGCCGGAGAGCTGGAGGTCGACGGCGTGGGCGACGGCCTCGTGGATCTGGACCGGCTGGTGGGCGAGGAGCACGCACGCGCGTGCCGTGTCGCGATCACCGAGGGCCTCGGTGAAGTCCGGGCCCTGGCCCTCGCCGGCGCCGCGGAGGTCGTTGACCCCGGCGAGGTCGAAGTGGGGCAGTTCGGTGCGGGCGTTCTCCAGGGGGTGCAGGCCCAGCCGGCGGACCTCCTCGACCCACTGCTCGGCGCCGGAGAAGTACTCGTGGTTGCCGGTGACGAAGAAGGCCCCGTGCCGCGCCCTCAGCTGCGCGAGCGGCGCGGCGGCCGGACCCAGGTCCTTGACGCTGCCGTCGACCAGGTCGCCGACGACGGCGATCAGGTCGGGCTGCGTCGTGTTGATCGTGTCGACGACCTTCTGCGCGAAACCCCGGCCCAGGACGGGGCCGAGGTGGATGTCGCTGACGACCGCGATCCGGTAGCCGTGGGCGGCGCGCGGGAGCTTGGCCAGCGGGACGGTGACCCGCTTCACCCTCGGGCCGCGCAGAACGCCGTACGTGCCGTAGCCGACCGTGCCGACGGCGGCCGCGGCCGCGGTGCCGCCGACCACCCGGGAGACGAACAGGCGGCGGGAGGGGGCGGCGAGGGGGCGGAGGGACTCCGGCTCAGGTGACTCCCGGGGCTCCGGAGACTCCGTGGGCTCCGGTGACTCCGGGGGCTCGGGTGACCGCGTGTCGTCGTGCGGTGCCGGCGCCGTCGCAGCTGCCGCCTTCGCCGTCACCGTCGCCGTCGCCGGTGCCGTCTCGCGCTGCGGTGCGGTCGCGGTCGCGCGCGTCCGGCGTTCCAGGAAGCGGCGCAGCAGGGGACGTACGACCTCGCCGGCCAGGACGGCCAGCAGCAGGTAGACCGACAGGGCCAGCCACAGGAACCCCGGCCAGGCCAGCACGCGCTGGAGCCAGAAAGGCGCGCCGGCGCGCTCGGCGACCAGCGCGCCGACCGCCAGCGCCCAGCCGGCCACGATCAGCGCGGCGCCCGCCCGGCGGACCGGGCCGGGACCGCTCGTCGTGTCGCGGAACAGGCGCCGCCACACATACCGGTTGGCCATCACGACGACGGCCACAACGGCGAGGGCGAGCAGCACGAAGACGATGACCACTGTGCCGTAATCCCCCGTTGTCGTTATGACGTGCGGCGCAGTGCGCGCAGTCCGCGCAACCCGATGCCCCCGACGACCGTCCCCAATACGAAGGAGACGACGGCGAGCGTCAGATGCACCCAGAAGTACGCGGTGGGATGCCCGTCGTCGAACGCGAGCCCGCTGCTGTCCTTGATCAGGTTTTTGACGAAAGTGACCCAGATGACCCAGCTCCACACTCCGAAGGCGAGCAGGAACCAGGAGATCCGGCGGCTGAGCTTCATACGTTCAGTATCGCCGCCCGGTGTCCGGTTCCGTTACCGGGGTGGGGTGGGTGCTGGGACATCGCGGGGTGCGGCATGTACGTTCTCGGTCGTGCCCGCACCCCTGAAGACCGGCAGGCGGCGCCTGCTGGTCGCCTCCGCGACCTTGTTGTCCCTCGCGCTGACCGCGCCCGCCGCCCTCGCGGCCCCGGGTCCGTCGACGAGTCCGTCCGCCACGCCCTCGACCAGTCCGTCGGCCACTCCCCCGGCGCACATGTCGAGCGTGGGCGGTGCGCAGCTCGGCCGGGCCGGAGCACAGGTCAATCTGGGCGCCGGGGCCCCCGTGCTGCCGAAGGACCTGACCGCGCGCTCCTGGATCGTCGCCGACGCCGAGTCCGGCGAGGTGCTCGCCGCGAACAACGCCCACTGGCGGCTGCCCCCGGCGAGCACCCTGAAGATGCTGTTCGCCGACACCCTGCTGCCGAAGTTCCCGAAGACCGAGAAGCGCAAGGTCACCTCCGCAGACCTGGCGGGCATCGGATCCGGGTCCAGCATGGTCGGGATAAAGGAGAACGAGACCTACACGGTCCACGACCTGTGGCTCGGCGTCTTCCTGCGTTCCGGGAACGACGCGGTGCACGTGCTGTCGTCGATGAACCACGGCACCGCCAACACCGTCAAGGAGATGAACGAGCACGCCGAGGAGCTCCAGGCCCTCGACACGAACGTGGTGACCCCGGACGGTTACGACGCCGGCGGCCAGGTCTCCTCCGCGTACGACCTGACGCTGTTCGCCCGCTCGGGGCTGCAGAAGGCGGACTTCCGCGAGTACTGCTCGACCGTGCGGGCCGATTTCCCGGGCGAGACGAAGAAGGACGACAAGGGCAAGACGGTCCGCGAGTCCTTCGAGATCCAGAACACCAACCGGCTGCTCAGCGGCGACAGCGACATCTCGGTCTACCAGGGCATCGCCGGCGTCAAGAACGGCAACACCACCAACGCGGGCGCCACCTTCACCGGTGTCGCCGAGCGCGACGGCCGGGTGCTGCTCGTCACGGTCATGAAGCCGGAGAAGGACGAACACAACGAGGTCTACAAGGAGACCGCGAAGCTCTTCGACTGGGGCTTCAAGGCGGCCGGCAAGGTGCGGCCGGTGGGCGAGCTGGTGCCGCCGAAGGGCACCGACCAGAGCGGCCAGCCGGAGGCCACCGCTGCGGCCGGTGAGGCCGGTGGCGCCGACGACGGCACCGGTACGACGTCCTCGACGCCGGTGGCCGCCGCCTCGGCCGACGACGGATCCGGCGGGATCGGTATCGCGCTCGCGGTCATCGGCGGGCTGCTGGTGCTGCTCGCGGGCGGCGCGTTCCTGGTCAACCGTCGGTGGCCGCTGCCGGATCTGGTGCGTCGTCGCCGCTGAGCTCGGTCTCCTTGCTCTGCGTCGCCGTCCAGGAGGCGCAGAACAACAGCAGCTTCGTGGTGAAGTTGATCCACAGCAGCAGGGCGACGGGGACGCCGAACGCCCCGTACATGCTCTTGGTGGCGACGCCCTGCATGTAGCCGCTCAGCAGCAGTTTCAGCAGTTCGAAGCCGACCGCGCCGATCAGTGCCGCCACGACCAGCCGGCGGCGCCGCGGTTCGACGCCCGGCAGCAGGGTGAGGACGTACAGGAGCACCAGGAAGTCGGCGAGCACGGCGACGGCGAACGCGATGATCTGGAGCAGGACGCTGCCCCAGCTGTGCTCGTCGAGCCCGATGTGCCGGGCGCTCCAGCCGACGGCGGACGAGGCGACGGCGGACGCGGCGAACGTGATCAGCACGGCGCCGCCGAGGCCGAGCAGGACGCCGGTGTCCTTGGCCTTGCGCAGGAGGGGGTTCTCCTCGCTGTCGGGCAGCTCCCACACCGCGCGCAGGCACTCGCGCATCTGGCCGACCCAGCCGATGCCGGTGAACAGCAGGACGGCGCCCGCGATGAGGCCGACGGTGCCGGCGTTCTGGATCAGCGCGTCGAGGTCGAGCTGTTCGGAGATGCCGGGGACCTGGTCGGCGATCTGGTTCTCGATCGTCTTCTGCCGTTCGGTGCTGAGCGTGGCCGCGGCGATCGCCGCGGCCACCGTCAGCAGCGGGAAGAGCGCGATGAAGCTGATGAACGTCATCGCGGCGGCGAGCCGCGTCCACTTCACCCGGTCCAGACGCTCGTACGAGCGCCACGCGTGCGTGGTCATCAGGCGCGTCAGCAACGGCCCGATCCCGGGAAGCTTCTTCAGCCAGTCCATGATCCGACCCTGCCCTCGTCGCCCTTGTCCTCCTCCACGCGGAAGACAAGTGTCCTGGTACCCCAGAACCGCAGGACAGTGGCCAGCGCCATGCCGACTCCCGCTCCGGAGACGATGTCCGCGCGCGGGGAGGTGAGACCGAGGCCGTAGTGGCTGACGGTCAGGCACAGCAACTGCACCAGCGCGCCGGCGAGGTTCACGGCGAGGAAGACGGCGTAGCGGCGCCAGGGCGAGCCGCAGCGGCCCCGGTACGGACCGAGGGCGTTGCCCGCGTAGGCGACCGTGCAGCCCGCGGCGAAGGACAGGGCTTTGGCGGAGAGCGGGTCGAGGGCGGCGGGGCCGCGCAGGTAGGCGAAGAGGGCCAGGTCGACGGCGTACGCGACGAGGCCGACGGTGGCGAAGCCGAGGAGTTCGCGGTGCGGGAGGCGGACGGTGGGTCCACGCGCGGGCCGCCGCCCCGCCGCACCCCACGCCGGGCGACGCACCGCCCGGCTCGCGGCCGGGCGGCTCGCTGCTCGGTTCGCGGCCGGGCGCACCTGTCCGCTCAACGGGCCACGCACCGGGCCACGCGGGGGGCGGCTCACCGGCCCGCTCGCCGGGCCATTCACCAATTGGCCACCGCCAGCCCGTACATCGCGAGCCAGACCAGGCCGATGAGGGCGAGGGCGCGGTCGCGCAGGACGACCTCCTCGGGTTCGCCCGCGGTGCCGCGGTCGGCGAAGACGGCGTAGCGCAGGACGGCCAGGATGAAGGCGACCATCGACAGCTGGCGCCAGGGCAGCAGGCCGGTGTGCGGGACCCCGCCCTCCTCCAGGGCCCACAGGCAGTAGGCGAGGACGGCGACCCCGGCGGCCAGCTGCCAGACGAAGCGGAGGTAACCGGTGGTGTACTCGGTGAGCAACGCGCGCGTGGCACCCGCTTTTCCGGCCATCTGGACGGCTTCCGAGTAGCGCTTGGCCGCCACCATGAACAGGGCCCCGAATCCGGTCGTGATCAGGAACCAGCGCGACAGCGGGATGCCGAGCGCGAGCCCGCCGATCATCGCCCGCATCAGGAAGCCGGTCGTGACGACGGCGAGATCCACCACGAGGACGTGCTTGAGGCTGACGCAGTACGCCAGTTGCATGCCGATGTACGCCGTCAGCAGGGCCGCGACGGCGGGCGAGGTCAGCCACGCGGCGGCGGCCGGCGCCAGCACGGCCAGGGCGGTTCCCACGGCGTACGCGAGCGGCACCGGCACCCGCCCGGCGGCCACCGGGCGGTGGCGCTTGGTGGGGTGGGCGCGGTCGGCCTCGGCGTCCCGGGCGTCGTTGATCAGGTAGACGGCGGCGGCGCAGGCCGTGAACAGGGCGAAGACCAGGGCGAGTCGGGTGGCCGCGTGGGCGGAGAAGAGCCGGCCCGCGGCCGCCGGGGCGGCCAGGACCAGGACGTTCTTGACCCACTGTTTAGGGCGCGCGGTCCTCAGGAGGCCGCTCAGGACGGCGCCTGCGCGCGGGTGCGGTGCGGGTCGCTCGCGCCGGGTGCGCTGCTCCAGAAGAGACGTTTCCGGAGCGCGTGGGGCGCGCGGTGAAGGCGCGGTCTCAGTCATCGGCACCCCTGCTCATCCAACGCGCTCCGAGCAGCGCCGTGAGCGCTCCGAGGGCGGCGCCCGCCGCCACGTCCGAGGGGTAGTGGACGCCGACGATCAGGCGGGAGAGGCACATCGCGGCGGCGAGCGGCGGGACGACGTACGCCCCGAGCGTTCCGTAGGCGACGGCGGCGGCCGCGGCGGAGGTCGCGTGCGAGCTCGGGAAGGAGTGCCGTCCGGCGGTGCGCACCCGGGGGCGGACGTGGGTGGGGCGCGGACGGCGCACGACCCGCTTCACCCCCATGCTGACGACGTGCGCGCCGGCGGTGAGCGCGGTCCCGCGCAGCCAGGCACCGCGTCGCGCGCCGTCCACCGCGGCTCCCGCGAGGCCCGCCGCGACCCAGAGCGCGCCGTGCTCCCCCACGCGGGACAGGGCACGGGCGGCACCCGCGACGCGGGGGTCCGTGCCGCGGGCGTGGAACGCCGAAAGGATGCGGTGGTCGAGGTCGACTCTGTGCTCCATGTGGTCCATGTCGTCCATGTGTGTTCACTGTTCACGCCGACACCGCTGGAACTCCGGCAATATTGAGCGACATCCCATTAATCACCCATTTCGGGGAGGGTAGCTATGTTTCAGAACTAATCCCTCATACAAGGGCGATACGGTCACCGTCATGCCTGCCGACACCGTTTCCGTCACGGGATGGGGCCGCACCGCTCCCTCCACAGCCCGTCTGGTCCGGCCCAGGACGTACGAGGAGGCCGTGGTCGCCGTCCGGGACTGCGGAGCCCGCGGCGGCATCCCCAGAGGGCTGGGACGGGCGTACGGGGACGCGGCGCAGAACGCCGGCGGCGCGGTGTTCGACATGACGGGCCTGGACCGCGTCCACGCGATCGACGCCGACGGCGGGACCGTGCTCTGCGCCGCGGGCGTCTCCCTGCACCGGCTGATGCAGATCCTGCTGCCCCTCGGATGGTTCGTGCCGGTGACCCCCGGCACCCGTCACGTGACGGTCGGCGGAGCGATCGGCGCGGACATCCACGGCAAGAACCACCATGTGTCGGGCTCCTTCTCCCGCCATGTGCTGTCGCTGGAACTGCTCACCGCGGACGGCTCGGTCCGGACGGTGAGCCAGGGCACGCCCCTGTTCGACGCGACCGCGGGCGGCATGGGCCTGACCGGGGTGATCCTCACCGCCACCCTGCGGCTCCAGCCCGTAGAGACCTCGCTCATGTCCGTCGACACCGAACGCGCCACGGACCTCGACGACCTGATGGCCCGTATGACGGCCACCGACCACCTCTACCGCTACTCGGTCGCGTGGATCGACCTGCTGGCGCGCGGCGCGGCGACCGGGCGCGCGGTGCTGACGCGCGGCGACCACGCGCCGCTGGACGCGCTGCCGAAAGGCGCACGCGCGCGTAGGGACCCGTTCGCCTTCCGGCCGTTGCGGCTGCCGGCCGCGCCCGCCTTCCTGCCCGAGGGACTGCTCAGCCGGCGAACCGTGGGATTGTTCAACGAGTTCTGGTACCGGAAGGCGCCCCACGCGCGTACCGGCGAACTGCAGAAGATCTCGGCCTTCTTCCACCCGCTGGACGGGGTCCCCCACTGGAACCGCGTCTACGGCCGCGGCGGCTTCGTGCAGTACCAGTTCGTCGTCGGACACGGCGAGGAGGAGGCCTTGCGCCGGATCGTGCGGCGCATCGCGCGACACCGCTGCCCGTCCTTCCTCGCCGTCCTCAAGCGCTTCGGCGACGCCGACCCGGGCTGGCTGTCCTTCCCGGTGCCCGGCTGGACCCTCGCCCTGGACATCCCGGCCGGGCTGCCCGGCCTCGGCACCCTCCTCGACGAGCTGGACCACGAGGTGGCCGCCGCGGGCGGGCGGGTCTACCTCGCCAAGGACTCCCGGCTGCGGCCCGAGCTGCTCGGCGCGATGTACCCGCGGCTCGCCGAATTCCAGGAGCTGCGCGCGGAGCTCGACCCGGGCGGTGTCTTCACGTCCGACCTGTCCCGGCGCCTCGGCCTCTGAGACCCCCCGACCCCATCGCGATCCCCTCGCCACTCGCTAGGAGCTGTCATGAAGGACGCCTTCGGCATCCCCCAGTCCCTGCTCGTCCTCGGCGGCACGTCGGAGATCGCGCTCGCCACCGCGCGCCGCCTGATCGCCCGCCGCACCCGCACGGTGTGGCTGGCCGGACGCCCGTCCCCCGGCCTCGAACAGGCCGCGGCACACCTGCGCGCGCTCGGTGCCGACGTGCACACCGTCGCCTTCGACGCGCTCGACCCCGACTCCCACGAGACCGTGCTCGGCAAGGTCTTCGCGGAGGGCGACATCGACATGGTGCTGCTCGCCTTCGGCGTCCTCGGCGACCAGGCGCACGACGAGCGCGAACCGGCGAACGCGGTGCGCGTCGCGCAGACCAACTACACGGGCGCGGTGTCCGCCGGACTCGTCAGCGCCCGCGCGCTCCAGACGCAGGGCCACGGCTCGCTCGTGGTGCTGTCCTCGGTCGCCGGCGAGCGCGCCCGCCGCTCGAACTTCATCTACGGCTCCAGCAAGGCCGGCCTGGACGTCTTCGCCCAGGGCCTGGGCGACGCGCTGCACGGCACCGGCGTGCACGTCATGGTCGTACGCCCCGGGTTCGTCCGGTCGAAGATGACCGAGGGGCTGGAGGAGGCGCCGCTCGCGACGACACCGGAGGCGGTCGCCACGGCCATCGAGCTGGGTCTGCGCCGACGCTCGGAGACGGTGTGGGTGCCCGGGGCGCTGCGGCTGGTGATGGCGGCGCTGCGGCATCTGCCGCGGGGGGTCTTCCGTCGGCTGCCGGTCTAGGTGTGCCGTCCGGGCTGGTCCGGTCGGCGCCGCACTGGTCCTACCGGGCCGGTCCTACCAGGTTGGTCCACCGGGCCGGTCCTACCAGGTTGGTCCTACCGGGTGGGGAGGGAGCCGTGCTCCACGGGGCCGGCCTGCGGCGGTACCACCGCTCCTCCGAAGGGGAACTCCCGCAGCTTGCGCCACACCCCGTCGGGTCCCTGCTCGTAGAGGGCGAAGCCGGTGCACGGCCACTCGGCCTCGTAGTCGGCGAGCTCCGCGAAGGCACGGTCCATGGCTGCGTCGTCGATACCGTGCGCCACCGTGACGTGCGGGTGGTACGGGAACGGAAGGTCCCGGGCGACCGGCCCGGAGGCGGCCCGGATCTGCTGCTGAAGCCAGGCGCAGGACTCGGTGCCGGCGACGATCCGCACGTACACCACCGGCGACAGGGGCCGGAAGGTGCCGGTGCCGCGCAGCCGCATCGGGAAGGGGCGGCCGACGCCCGCGACCTCGACGAGGTGCGCCTCGACCGCGGGGAGCACGGCCGCGGCGACCTCGGTCGGGGGCAGCAGGGTGACGTGGGTGGGGATGCCGTGAGCCGCGGCGTCGCCGAAGCCCGCGCGCAGCTGCTGGAGCTGGCTGCCGTGAGGCTCCGGGACCGCGATCGACACGCCGATCGTTACGGTCCCCACGTCGTCTCCTGTCGTCGTGTCGGATGTATCCCGGATGGGTGCCGGGTTTGTTCTCAGCCGTCCGGCTATCGACTGTAAGGCCACGGCTGGGCTGTGGGCAGGCGCAGCCGTAGTGATGTGCAGCGCTCTGCCCAGTGGTACGTGTGTGCGGTGGTGCGCCTCAGTGCTTGGCGGGCAGGAAGCCGACCCTCTCGTACGCCTGGGAGAGGGTCTCCGCGGCGACCGCGCGCGCCTTCTCCGCGCCCTTGGCCAGGATCGAGTCCAGCGTCTCCGGGTCGTCCAGGTACTGCTGCGTGCGCTCCCGGAACGGCGTCACGAACTCGACCATGACCTCGGCCAGGTCCGTCTTCAGCGCACCGTAACCCTTGCCGTCGTACTTCTCTTCCAGTTCGGCGACACCCGCCCCGGTGAGGGTCGAGTAGATGGAGAGCAGGTTGCTCACGCCCGGCTTGTCCTGCGGGTCGAAGCGGATGACGGTGTCGGTGTCGGTGACCGCGCTGCGAACCTTCTTGGCGGTGGCCTTGGGGTCGTCGAGGAGGTTGATGAGGCCCTTCGGCGTGGACGCCGACTTGCTCATCTTGATCGACGGATCCTGGAGGTCGTAGATCTTCGCCGTCTCCTTGAGGATGTACGGCTTCGGGATGGTGAAGGTCGGGCCGAAGCGGCCGTTGAAGCGCTCGGCGAGGTCACGGGTCAGCTCGATGTGCTGGCGCTGGTCCTCGCCGACCGGGACCTCGTTGGCCTGGTAGAGCAGGATGTCGGCGACCTGGAGGATCGGGTACGTGAACAGGCCGACGGACGCCCGGTCGGCGCCCTGCCTGGCGGACTTGTCCTTGAACTGGGTCATGCGCGATGCCTCGCCGAAGCCGGTGAGGCAGTTCATGATCCAGGCGAGCTGGGCGTGCTCGGGCACATGGCTCTGGACGAAGAGCGTGCAGCGCTCCGGGTCGAGACCGGCCGCGAGGAGCTGGGCGGTGGCCAGGCGCGTGTTGGCACGCAGCTCCGCCGGGTCCTGCGGGACCGTGATCGCGTGCAGGTCCACGACCATGTAGAACGCGTCGTGGGACTCCTGCAGGGCCACCCACTGGCGGACGGCGCCGAGATAGTTGCCGAGGTGGAACGAGCCTGCGGTGGGCTGGATTCCGGAGAGCACGCGGGGTCGATCAGAGGCCATGTTCACCATTCTCTCAGTTGAAGGCCCCCCCTAAAAACAGCGGGGGATTCCCGGCTCGCGCCATTCGCTCGTCCAGCGGGCGGCCGGGTCCCGCGCGATCCCGCACGAACTGGTCCGCGACGGGTGGGAACCGATCCGTCTCCTGCGGTGTAACAAGAATGTGAGGACGCGGGAGGGGGGCCGCATCGTCGATGAGGCCGCGGTGATCGCACGCGTACGCGCCGGAGAGCCGGAGGCGTACGCGCAGCTGGTGCGGGCCCATACGGGCATCGCGCTGCGGGCGGCCGCCGCGCTCGGGGCGGGGGCGGACGCGGAGGACGTGGTGCAGCAGGCCTTCGTGAAGGCCTACTGCTCGCTGGGGCGGTTCCGGGACGGCGCGGCGTTCAAGCCGTGGCTGCTCTCGATCGTCGCCAATGAGACGAGGAACACCATGCGCACGGCGGCGCGGCAGCGCACGCTCGCCGGCCGGGAGGCGGCCTTCGCGGAGGCGGAGCCGCTGATACCGGAGTCGGCGGACCCGGCGGTCGCGACGCTGGATGCGGAGCGCCGCGCGGCACTGCTGACCGCCCTGGAGAAGCTGAGCGAGGAACATCGGCTGGTCGTCACCTACCGCTATCTCCTGGAGATGGACGAGTCCGAGACCGCGCAGGCGCTGGGCTGGCCCCGCGGCACGGTGAAGTCCCGGCTGAACCGCGCGCTGCGCAGGCTGGGGCGGCTCCTGCCGGACTTCCGGCCCCGGGAAGGAGGTGGTGATCATGAGTGAGGGCAGGGGGTCGTACGAGGGTGCGCGCGGCCGGCTCCCGGACGAGCTGCGGGAGCTCGGGCGGTCGCTGGACCCTCCCGGGACGGCGGCCCGGTCGGAGTCGATGGCCGAGCGGGTGCTGGAGCGGATACTCGCCGAGCGGCTGCCGGTGCCGGTGGCCGAGCCGCCGGGGCGCGCTGAGCGGCTGCGGGCGCTGCGGCGCTGGACGGGGGCGCGGTGGCGCTCGCTGACGGCGACGCTGTGCGCGCTGCTGGCGGTGCTCGTGCTCACGCCCCCGGTGCGGGCGGCGGTCTTCGACTGGTTCGGCTTCGGCGGGGTCGAGGTGCGGTACGACCCGTCGGCGGTGCCCTCGCCGGGTGCCGAGGTCCCGGGCTGCGGACGCTCGGTGTCGCTCGCGCAGGCCGCGCGGCGGACCGGCTTCGAGCCACTGGTGCCGCGGGCGCTCGGCGTGCCGGACACGGTGACGGTGACCGGGGAGCCGCGCGGGCGGTCCCTGGTGAGCCTGTGCTGGCGGGAGCGGGGGCATGTCGTCCGGCTGGACGAGTTCCCGGCGCGGCTGGACGTGGGCTTCGCCAAGACCGTGCGTGAACAGCCGGAGTGGCTGTCGCTGGGCACCGCGCCCCCGGTCGGTGGCCTCCAGGACCCGGCGCTGTGGTTCCCGCGGCCGCACCTGCTGAGTTTCTGGCTGGTGGACGCGGACGGCACCCGCTTCACCCGCGAGCAGCGGACGGCGGGGCCGACGCTGCTGTGGACCCATGCCACGGACACCGGCACCGGCACGGGATCCGATGACGTGACGCTGCGGCTGGAGGGGGTGGCGTCGAAGGAACGGGCGGTGGAGATCGCCCTGTCGCTCACGGGTGGCGTCTCGGGAGAGGGCGCGGACGGCGTCGGGTAGGGACGCGCCCACGGGCCACGGAAATCCTCGCAGCAGTTCGGAACAGTGCGGGCGAGGTGGGAACCCCGGCGGGTCGGGCGGTGTACCAGAAGTGACAGGCGGCCCACGGACGGACCGCCAGGGACGGACGGTTGGGGGACATGATGGGCGGACGGAAACGCGCGGTTCGTGAACTCGGAGCGCTGACCGGGGCGTTGGCGATGACGCTCACACTGATGCTGTGGGGCGCGTCGTCCGCTTCGGCGGGCGGCCCGACCAGTGTGCTGGTGACCTCACCCGGAAGCGGGAAGGCCACCGCGCGGTACTACTCGGACAAGGAGTACGACAAGCTGGCACAGCTGCTCGGCCCCTCGGGCACGGGCACGCGTGACAAGCCGCCGGAGGCCGATCTGAGCCTCGCCTCGCAGATCAACGTCACGTGGCTGGCGCACGACATATCGCCCTGGCGGCTGGACCGGGTCTTCCCCGTCGAGTCCGGGCCGCGGGCGGTCTGGATCCACACCGCGGCCAACGTGCCCGAGAACCTGAACGGTTACTGGCACCGCGCCGACCACCCCGTCGAACTGCGCGCCCTGCTCGAGAAGATGGGCGTGGCGGGCAAGGCCTCGGGCGCGGGCTACTCCGGCATCCCCCCGGCACCGTGGCAGTCGCAGGACGCCACGGCCACGCCGGAAGCCGACACGGGGACGGTCACCGTGCAGGCCTCCGTGCCGGGCGCGGGCGACGACGGGTGGGCTCACTGGTGGTGGACGCTGCCCGGACTGGCCGCGGGCATCGCCCTGGGCTCCGGCGGGACGCTGCTGATACGCCGCGCGGCGGCCCGGCGCGCTGCCGGACCGCCGCGGGAGGAGCCGCACCAGGAGCTGATCGACCTCTAGGGCCTTTTCCCTGGCCCGCAGTGATCTGTACCGACCCGCAGTGACCTGTACTGACCCGTGTCGGCCCCGTCTGACCGGGACCAGCGGTGTCAGACGCCGAGGTCGATCTCCGGGTACAGCGGGAAGGTCGAGACGAGGTCCGAGGCACGGTGCGAGATCTCGTCCGCGATCTTCGGGTCGAGGATGTGCTGGGCCTTGGAGGGGGCGCCCTTGGAGGTGGTGCCGGCCTCGGCGGTGGTCAGGACGCGGTCGATGAGGCCGGCGACCTCGTCCATCTCGGCGGTGCCCAGGCCGCGGGTGGTCAGGGCGGGGGTGCCGATGCGGATGCCGGAGGTGTACCAGGCGCCGTTGGAGTCGGACGGGATGGCGTTGCGGTTGGTGACGATCCCGGATTCCAGCAGGGCGGCCTCGGCCTGGCGGCCGGTGAGGCCGTAGGAGGAGGTGACGTCGATCAGGTTGAGGTGGTTGTCCGTGCCGCCGGTCACGAGGGTGGCGCCCCGCCGCATCAGGCCGTCCGCCAGCGCGCGGGAGTTGTCGACGATGCGCTGGGCGTAGTCCTGGAAGGAGGGCTGACGTGCCTCGGCCAGGGCGACGGCCTTGGCGGCCATGACGTGCGGGAGCGGGCCGCCGAGGACCATCGGGCAGCCACGGTCGACCTGGTCCTTGAGGGAGTCGTCGCACAGGACCATGCCGCCGCGCGGGCCGCGCAGCGACTTGTGGGTGGTCGTGGTGACGATCTGGGCGTGCGGGACCGGGTCGAAGTCGCCGGTGAGGACCTTGCCGGCGACCAGGCCCGCGAAGTGGGCCATGTCGACCATGAGCGTGGCGCCGACCTCGTCGGCGATCTCGCGCATGATGCGGAAGTTCACGAGACGGGGGTAGGCGGAGTAGCCGGCGACGATGATGAGCGGCTTGAACTCGCGGGCGGAGGCGCGCAGTGCCTCGTAGTCGATGAGGCCGGTGGCGGGGTCGGTGCCGTAGGAGCGCTGGTCGAACATCTTTCCTGAGATGTTCGGGCGGAAACCGTGGGTGAGGTGGCCGCCCGCGTCCAGGGACATGCCCAGCATGCGCTGGTTGCCGAAGGCGCGGCGCAGCTCGGCCCAGTCGGCCTCGGAGAGGTCGTTGACCTGGCGCACGCCCGCCTTCTCCAGGGCGGGGGTCTCGACGCGCTGGGCGAGCACGGCCCAGAAGGCGACGAGGTTGGCGTCGATGCCGGAGTGCGGCTGGACGTAGGCGTGGCGGGCGCCGAACAGCTCGCGGGCGTGTTCGGCGGCGAGGGCCTCGACGGTGTCGACGTTGCGGCAGCCGGCGTAGAAGCGGCGGCCGACGGTGCCTTCGGCGTACTTGTCGCTGAACCAGTTGCCCATGGCCAGGAGGGTGGCCGGGGAGGCGTAGTTCTCGGAGGCGATCAGCTTGAGCATCTCGCGCTGATCGGCGACCTCCTGGCCGATGGCGTCGGCGACGCGCGGCTCGACGGCGCGGATGACGTCGAGGGCGGCGCGGAAGGCGATGGACTCGGTGGAGAGGGGCTGCTGCTCTGTCATCTCGGCCTCCGGGCGGCGTGGCTACTGACGGTCACGGTTCACGGCTCGGCCCAGGCGCACGGCACTGATCACTCACAGGCCGCTCCCCGATGGTCCGTCCCATCCCAGCGCGCCAGTCACGGCCTGCCCGAAAGCCTACCGGGCGCGTCGCCGGGGCAGGTCCCTCGTCCACCATACGAGCGACGATAGGAAGGAGGTCAGCCTCATCCTCTGGAGATCACCGTGACCGATCCCGTGACCACCACCGAGTCCATGATCCGAGCGGCCGAGGCGCACAGCGCGCACAACTACCACCCGCTGCCGGTGGTCGTCGCCACCGCCGACGGCGCGTGGATGACGGACGTCGAGGGGCGCCGCTATCTGGATCTGCTGGCCGGTTACTCGGCGCTCAACTTCGGGCACGGCAACCGGCGGCTGATCGCGGCGGCGAAGGCGCAGCTGGAGCGGGTGACGCTGACGTCCCGGGCGTTCTACCACGACCGTTTCGCGGCGTTCTGCGCGGAGCTCGCCGAGCTGTGCGGGATGGAGATGGTGCTGCCGGTGAACACGGGGGTGGAGGCGGTCGAGACGGCTGTGAAGACGGTCCGGAAGTGGGGGTACCGGGTCAAGGGTGTGCCGGCCGGGAGGGCGAAGATCGTGGTCGCGGGCAACAACTTCCACGGCCGGACGACGACGGTCATCAGCTTCTCCACCGATCCGGAGGCGCGGGCGGACTTCGGGCCGTACACGCCGGGCTTCGAGATCGTGCCGTACGGGGATCTCACGGCGATGCGGGCGGCGCTGACGGAGAGCACGGTGGCAGTGCTGCTGGAGCCGATCCAGGGCGAGGCGGGTGTGCTGGTGCCGCCGGCCGGTTATCTGCCCGCGGTGCGGGAGCTGACCCGGGAGCGGAACGTGCTGTTCGTCGCCGACGAGATCCAGTCGGGGCTGGGCAGGACGGGGCGGACCTTCGCCTGTGAGCACGAGGGCGTGGTGCCCGACGTGTATGTGCTGGGGAAGGCGCTGGGCGGCGGGATCGTGCCGGTGTCGGCGGTGGTGTCGAGCGCCGCGGTGCTGGGGGTGTTCCGGCCCGGGGAGCACGGGTCGACGTTCGGCGGGAATCCGCTGGCCTGTGCGGTGGCGCTGGAGGTGATCGCGATGCTGCGGTCGGGCGAGTACCAGGCGCGGGCCGCCGAGCTGGGCGGGCATCTGCACCGGGAGCTGGCGGCGCTGACCGGGACCGGGCGGGTGACGGCGGTGCGCGGGCGCGGGCTGTGGGCGGGCGTCGACATCGCTCCGGCGTGCGGGACGGGCCGGGAGGTCTCCGAGCGGCTGATGGACCGGGGGGTGCTGGTGAAGGACACCCACGGCGCGACCGTCCGGATCGCGCCGCCGTTGGTGATCGGGAAGGAGGAGCTGGACTGGGGGCTGGACCAGCTGCGGGCGGTACTGAGCGGCGCCTGACCGGAGCGGCGCGCGCTCGGCCGGACGGGCGGACGGGGCGCCGCTGGACCGGGCGGACCAAGGGCAGGTGCGCTCGACCTGGGCGGACTGGCGGGCAGGTGCGCTCGACCGGGCGGACTGGCGGGCGGGCGGCGGGCCGACGGGCAGGTGCGCGCTCGGGCGGGTGGCGAGTGCCGTGGCAGGCAACGTTCGCCCGTGCAGGAGCGGCGTCCGGTGCGTGCTCCCGGCGTGCCGGCCGGAAGTCCTCGTACTGGGCGTACGTGGGCTTTCGGCCGGTGCGGCGAGAGGGCGTGCCGGGCGTCGCGACGGTGACCGTTGCCCGCCACGGCACTAGATGATCACGTGGGGCAGGAAGCGGGCGTACTCGTCCGTGATCAGGCCGGAGGACTCACGGATGCCGAGGCCGGCGGACTCGTCACCGACGACCCAGGCGCCGAGGACCACGTGGTTGCCGTCGAAGGCGGGAAGGGGGGCCAGTTCCTGGTAGCAGCAGGGTTCGTCCCGCGGGACCGGGGCGGTGCCCGGCTGGTGGACCGTCACTCCGGCGCCTTCGCGGCCGAGGAGCGGCTTGGCCACGTAGCCGGTGGTGGCCGCCAGGTCGCGAGGGCCGTCGAGGTGCGCGGCGAGGAGGTTGGGGTGGCCCGGGAAGAGCTCCCAGAGGATCGCCAGCAGGGCCTTGTTGCTGAGGAGCATCTTCCAGACGGGCTCGATCCACAGGGTGGTGCCGGTGCCGCCGCCGTTGTCCAGGGTGTCGAGGACGTGATCGGCGAAGCGGTCGGTGGTGAGCCACTCCCACGGGTAGAGCTTGAAGCAACTGCGGATGAAGCGGAGCCGGTTGTCGACGAAGCGGCCGGAGAGCGGGTCCCAGCCGATCTCCTCCATCGGGATCCAGGCGGTGTCCAGGCCCGCCTGTTCGGCGGTCTCCTTCAGATAGGCGACCGTCATCAGGTCCTCGCCGAGTTCGTCGGCGGTGGAGTGCGCGAAGAACAGGGGGTTGCCCGGCGGGAGGAGGGGGGCCTGCTTCCTCCAGGCGTCGACGAGGCGCTCGTGGAGGGAGTTCCACTGGTCGGCGCCCGGGAAGCGGTCCTCCATCCAGAACCACTGGGGTGAGGCGGCCTCGACCAGGGAGGTGGGTGTGTCGGCGTTGTACTCCAGCAGCTTGGCCGGGCCGGTGCCGTCGTAGCGGAGGTCGAAGCGGCCGTAGACGGAGGGGAGTTCGGCGCGGCGGTGCCAGGCCTCGGCGACCGTGGCCGCCACGCGCGGGTCGGTGATGCCGAGGTCGGCGTAGCGGCCGGCGGTGACGATGTGGTCCGCCGCCGCCAGGCACATGCGGTGGAGTTCCTCGACGACCTCTTCCAGCTCCTCGACCTCGGCCAGGGTGAAGGCGTAGTACGCGCTCTCGTCCCAGTAGGGGCGCAGGGTGTCGTCCGGAAGGCGGGTCAGCGGGTACACGAGCCCCTGCTCCTCGACGGTCTGCTGCCAGCCGGGGCGGGGGTCGATGGTGCGGCGTTCCATGGTGTGCGTTCGTCGGCTCTCGTGCGGGCGCTCAGCCGCCGCTGCCGGAGCCCGAGCAGCCGAAGCCACCGCGGTCGACGGCCTCGCTGTGGCTGAAGGTGCCGTAGTCGGCGTACTTGCCGGTGACGTCGGCGTCGTAGTACCAGGCGGCGTCGGCCTTCTTGCTCGTCCCGGTGCCGGTCGGCTTGCGGTTCTTGGCGGTGGAAGAGGAGCCGGAGGCGCTCGACCTGCAGTTCTGGTCGGCGACGATCCGGTAGCCGTCGAGGGCGTCGTAGCTGTCGCGGTCCACGCACCGGCGGTCGGGCTCGGATCCGCAGGAGGTCAGGGCCGCCGCGATGACGCCCATCCCGCCGAGCACGACCGTGCTCGACCGCAGCCGTCTGCGTGTCTGCGCCATGTGGTGTCTCCCCGTTGTCGGGCCCGCCGGTCGGCGGGCTGTGCTGGCGGTCAGCCTAGATACCCGGTGGCAGAGCCTTTGCGGGACCCCCTGCCGCGTCCGCTCCCCTACAGTCACTTCGTGCTCTTTGGGATGCTGTGTGCGCTCGGTGCGGCGGTCTGCTTCGGTACGGCCACGGTGTTGCAGGCGATGGCCGCGCGGACGGCCGCGGCAGCCGGGGGCGGGGAGGCGGCGCTGCTGCTGCGGGCGCTGCGGCAGTGGCGGTATCTGGCCGGGCTCGCGCTGGACGGGCTCGGGTTCCTGTTGCAGGTCGCGGCACTGCGGTCGATCCCGATCTACGCCGTCGGTGCGGCGCTGGCCGCCAGTCTCGCCGTGACGGCGGTGGTGGCGGCGCGGCTGCTGCGGGTGCGGCTGAGCAGGGTCGAGTGGGGCGCGGTGGGGGTGGTGTGCGCGGGGCTGGCGATGCTGGGGCTGGCGTCCGGGCCGGAGGGTGAGCGGGCGGGGTCGACCGCGTTGAAGTGGGCGATGCTCGCGGCTGCGGGGGCCGTGCTGCTGCTGGGGCTGATGGCGGGGCGGCTGCCGGAGCGCGGGCGGGCGCTGCTGCTGGGGCTGGGCGCGGGCTTCGGGTTCGGGGTCGTCGAGGTGGCGGTCCGGCTCATCGACGACCTCTCCCCCGGCACCCTGGCGGGCAACCCGGCGACGTATGCGCTGTTGCTCGGCGGCGGGGCCGCGTTCCTGCTGCTGACATCGGCGTTGCAGCGCGGCTCGGTGACGACGGCCACCGCCGGGATGGTGATCGGGGAGACCATCGGTCCCGCGGCGGTGGGGGTGGTGTGGCTCGGGGACCGTACGCGCGAGGGGCTCGCCTGGGTGGCCGTCCTCGGCTTCGCGGTGGCGGTGGCGGGCGCGCTGGCACTGGCACGGTTCGGAGAGGTGCCCCAGGAGACGGCGGTGGACACGCGTGCGGTGCCCTCGCACCCCGGGGACCTCCCCTAGCCCCGGCGGCTTCGAACTCCGACTCCGACCTCCGACTTCGAACTCGGACTTCGAACTCGGACTTCGAACTCGGACTTCGAACTCGGACTTCGAACTCTCACTCCGAACTCGCCCGTGCAGCGGAACAGTTCCACGAGGTCTGACGGGTCGGCAGATCGCTTCGGTGCCTACGGCAGCACCCGCAGGAGCGCCTCCAGGGTGCCTGTCCACGCGTGGTCCGAGGGGGTGCCGTAGCCGACGACCAGCGCGTCCAGGGCCTCGGCGGTGGCGCGTGCGTGGCGGTACCGGGACAGGCCGTGGAGGGCCAGCCCCTGCCAGGCGGCCGCCCGGACCACCGACTGCTCGGTGCCGGGCGGGAGCCGGACGACGGCGTGCAGGCCGGCGGCGATGCCGGTGACGCGGATGTCCGGTGCGTGGTCGGCGAGGGCCGCGACGAGGGCGTCACGGCGGCGCCGGTAGCGCTGGCGGGCGGCGCGCACATGGCGGTCGTAGCCGCCGGAGGTGATGAACTCGGCCAGGGTCAGCTGGTCGAGGGCGCTGGTGGACGCGCCGCGGGCCGCCAGTGCCTCGGGGTCCAGGGACGGGGGCAGCACCACCCAGCCCAGGCGCAGGCCGGGGGCGAGGGCCTTGCTGGCGGTGCCCAGGTAGACCACGTGTTCGGGGTCGAGGTCCTGGAGGGCGCCGACGGACTGGCGGTCGTAGCGGAACTCGCCGTCGTAGTCGTCCTCCAGGATCAGGCCGTCGACGCGGCGGGCCCAGTCGACCGCGGCGGCCCGGCGTTCGGGGTGCAGGGCCACGCCCATCGGGAACTGGTGTGCCGGGGTCAGCAGCACCGCCTGTGTGTCGCACAGGTCCTCGGTGCGGGCGCCGCGGTCGTCGCCGGAGAGCGGGACCGTGCGCAGGCCGGTGCGCTCGACGAGGTCGCGGTGCGGGTCGAGGCCGTACGGCTCGACGGCCAGGGTGCGCAGCCCGCGGTCGTGGAGTTCCTCGCCGAGCAGCCGCAGCCCCTGCGCGAAGCCGGAGCAGACGAGGATGCGGTCGGGGTCGGCGCGTACACCCCGGGTCCGGGAGAGATAGGCGGCGAGCGCGGTACGCAGTTCGACGCGGCCGCGCGGGTCGCCGTAGCCGAAGGCGTCGTTCGGGGCGGCGGCGAGGGCGCGGCGGGCGGCCTTGAGCCAGTCGGCGCGGGGGAAGGACGCCAGGTCGGGGGTGCCCGGGGCGAGGCTGTAGGTGGGGAGGCCGGGTCGGCGCGGGTGGCGTGCCGGATGGTCGGGCGGCCGGGACGGGGCGCGTTCGGCGACGCGCGTGCCGGAGCCCTGGCGGGCGGTCAGCCAGCCTTCGGCGACCAGGTCGGCGTAGGCCTCGGCGACCGTGTTGCGGGCGATGCCCAGGTCGGCGGCGAGCGAGCGGGAGGACGGCAGCCGGGTGCCGGGGGCCAGGCGTCCGCCGCGGACCGCCTCGCGCAGGGCGTCGGTCAGCCCGCGGCGCAGGCCCGGTCCGGCCGGTGCCAGATGAAGGTCGACGCCGAAAGTGGCCCACGGTTTCGCCATGGAAATGGACCATACTCCTGGGCTGCCTCTTGCCTAGGCTCGATGTCATGAGTACGAACGACGACAACAGCGAGTACGCCCCCGAGCGCGCCCCCCGCATGGCCTGGGCCAAGCACGCCCCCGAGGTCTACAAGGCGATGGTCCGGCTGGACGCGGCCGCGCGGGCCGGGCTCGACCCGCGGCTGCTCGAACTGGTGAAGATCCGCGCCTCGCAGCTCAACCACTGCGCGTTCTGCCTCGACATGCACACCAAGGACGCGCTCGCGGCCGGCGAGAGCGTGGAGCGCATCATCCAGCTCGGCGCGTGGGAGGAGTCCCGGCACTTCTACACCGCGAAGGAACTCGCGGCGATCGAGCTGACCGAGGCGGTCACGGTCCTGACCGACGGGTTCGTGCCGGACGAGGTGTACGAGCGGGCCGCCGGACAGTTCGAGGAGGCCGAGCTGGCCCAGCTGATCGCCGCCATCACGGTGATCAACGCGTGGAACCGGTTCGGCGTGAGCACCCGGATGGCGCCGGGGCACTACCAGCCGGGTCAGCACGCCTGACGGACGGCCCGCCCGGCGGCAGCGGCGCCACAGGCAGACCCGGCCCGCACACGGCTGCCCGACTCCGTGGTCGGGGCAGCCCGTCTTGCCCGTGGCCACGGAGGTCAGGGCGGCCCGTCTTCCCCGTGGCCTCGAGGCCAGGGCGGCCACGTCTTCCCCGTGGCCTCGCGGGTCAGCGCAGCCACGTCTTCCAGGTGGACCCGTGGCTGTCCACCCACTTCTTCGCCGCCTCCTCGGGGCTCAGCTTCTGGTCGGCGATCATCAGCGACACGTCGTTCTGGTCCTCGGTCGTCCACCTGAACTTCTTCAGGAAGGCGGCCGCCTCGCCGCCGCTCTTCGAGAAGTCGGCGTTGAGGTACTTCCGCAACGGGGTGTGTGGATAGGCGCAGGCCACCTTCGCCGGGTCCGCGTCGCAGCCCTCCTTGTACGCCGGCAGTCTCACCTCGGTCATCGGGACCTTCTCGAACAGCCACTGCGGCGCGTACCAGTAGGTGAGGAAGGGCTTCTTCTCCTTCGCGAACTGCCGTATCTGGGTGATCTGCGCGGCCTCCGAACCGGCGAACACCACCTGGTAGTTCAGCTTCAGGTTCGCCACCAGCGCCTTGTCGTTGGTGACATAGGAGGGCGAGCCGTCCATCAGCTGGCCCTTGCCGCCGCTCTCGGCGGTACGCAGCTGCGAGGCGTACTTGTCGAGGTTCTTCCAGTCCGTGACGTCGGGGTGCTGATCGGCGAAGTACTTCGGGACGTACCAGCCGATGTGTCCGGTGACCCCGAGCTCGCCGCCGGAGGCGATCGTCCTCTTGTCGTCGACGTAACGCTTCTCCTGGTCGGGGTGGCCCCAGTCCTCCAGGATCGCGTCGACCCGGCCCTGGCTGAGAGCGTCCCAGGCGGGGACCTCGTCGACCTGGACGGTGTCGACGCGGTAGCCGAGCTTGTGTTCGAGGATGTACTGGGCCACGGCCACGTTGGCCTGCGCGCCCACCCAGGACTGCACGGACAGCGTCACCGTCTTCGCACCCTGGGCGTTGGCGAAGGGCGAGGCCTGCTTCGTCATGTCGGCGGCGCCGCAGCCGGTCAGCAGCAGGAGTGCCGCCGCGCCGGCCATCGCGGTCGCGGATGTCGTACGCGTACGAAGTCGCATGTCACGCTCCCTTCTTCGGGCGTCGTCCGGTCGGCTGGGTCACCCGGTCGAGCATCAGGCCGAGGCAGACGATCGCGGCGCCTGCCACCAGACCGGTCGCGAGGTCGCCCTGGGCGAGGCCGAAGACGGCGTCGTAGCCGAGCGCGCCACCGCCGACCAGGCCGCCGATGATGACGACGGCGAGGACCAGGACCACGCCCTGGTTGACGGCGAGCAGCAGCGACCGCCGGGCCAGCGGCAGCTGCACCTGGCGCAGTTGCTGACCGCTGGTCGCGCCGAGTGACCGGGCCGCCTCCATGGCGGCCGGGTCGACCTGGCGCAGGCCCTGGGTGGTGATGCGGACGACGGCCGGGAGCGCGTAGACGATCGCGGCGGCCACGGCCGGGGCGCGGCCGACACCGAAGAGCGCGACGACCGGGATCAGGTACACGAACTGCGGCATCGTCTGGCAGACGTCCAGGACCGGGCGCAGGGCGCGTTCGAAGCGGTCGTTGCGGGCGGCCGCGATGCCCGTGGCGAAGCCGAGGACGAGGGTGACGGCGACGGCCGCGAGGACCTGCGAGAGCGTGTCCAGGGACGGTTCCCACACGCCGAGCACGCCGATCGCGGCCATGGCGAGGACGGCGGTGAGCGCGGTGCGCCAGGTACCGATCAGCCAGGCGAGGGCCGCGACCAGCAGCAGCACGGACCACCAGGGCAGCCATTGCAGGCCGTCGCGCAACGGGTCCAGGACCCAGGTGGTGAAGTGGCCGGCCCAGTCGGCGGTGCCGCCGACGTAGGGGACGCCCGAGTACAGGTGGGCGGTCATCCAGTCGACGACACGGTTGACCGGCTCGGCGATGTGCACCGTGAGGGCGTCGGGCCAGTCGAGGCGGTCCGCCAGGCGGCCCACGAGGGCTACGGCGGCGACCGCGGCGAGGGCGTACGCGCCGTGCGCGCGGGCCTGTCCCGGGCGCGGGTCGCCCAGTCGCTCCCCCGCCGCGCCCGTCACCCGGTCCAGGACGACGGCCAGCAGCACGATCGGGATGCCGGCGGCGAGCGCCGCGCCCACGTCGACCGAGGCCAGCGCCTGGTAGACGCGGTCACCGAGGCCGCCCGCGCCGATCACCGACGCGATGACGGCCATGGACAACGCCATCATGATCGCCTGGTTCACACCGAGGAGGAGTTCCTTACGGGCGAGCGGGATCCGGGCCGTCAGCAGGCGCTGACGGCCGGTCGCGCCCAGCGACTCGACGGCTTCCAGGACCCCCTTGTCGGCGCCGCGCAGGCCGAGCGCGGTGAGCCGGGCCATGGGCGGGGCGGCGTAGACGACGGTGGCGAGCACGGCGGCCGGGACGCCGATGCCGAAGACGAGCACGACCGGCAGCAGGTACGCGAAGGCGGGCATCACCTGCATGGTGTCCAGGACCGGGCGCAGCGCCCGGTCCATGCGGTCGGACAGTCCTGCCGCCAGGCCCAGCAGGGCGCCCACGGCGACCGAGGCGAGGACCGCGACCACCATGAGGGCGAGCGTCTGCATGGTCGGCACCCACATGCCGAGCAGCCCGCAGACCAGGAATCCGGCGGCTGTGCCGAGCGCGAGGCGCACACCGGCCACCCGCCAGGCGACGAGCGCGCCGAAGACGGTCACGCCCGCCCAGCCGGCGCCGAGGAGCAGCAGGTACACGGCGCGTACGGAGAGGACGACCGCGTTGCTGACGTAGCCGAAGAAGTACAGGAACAGGGGGTGACTGTCACGGTTGTCGATGATCCAGTCGCTGGCTCTGGACAGCGGCTCGGTCAGGTCGACGGTGAGCGCGTGCGGCCAGCTGCCGTCGGGCCAGCGGGCGCCCGCGAGCGGCACCAGGACGGCCGCGGCGAGCGCGAGGAGCAGCAGCTTGGCCACGGCGCGATGGCCGAGGAGGCCCGGCAGGGCCGTACGCGGGGCAGGAGCGGTGACCGTTGCCATCACGCCGCCTCCTTGTAGGTCTCCGTTCCGGCGACCACGCCGAGCAAGCGCTCGTGGTCGACGACCCCCAGACAGCGCCCGTCGTGCACCACACAGGCCGCCCTGCCGCTGTCGGCGACGATCCTGATCGCGTCGGCGACCACCGTGTCGGGGACGAGCGCGCCGGGGTGGTCCGGACCGCCGCAGTCCCCGGCGCGCATGACCGTGCGGACCGTCATGACCTGCTCGCGCGGGACGTCCCGGACGAACTCGCGCACGTAGTCGTCGGCCGGGGAGCCCACGATCTGCTCCGGGGTGCCGAGCTGCACGATGCGGCCGTCGCGCATGAGGGCGATGCGGTCGCCGAGTTTGAGGGCCTCGTTGAGGTCGTGGGTGATGAAGACCATCGTGCGGCCCTCCTCGCGGTGCAGCCGGATCACCTCCTCCTGCATGTCGCGCCGGATCAGCGGGTCGAGCGCGCTGAACGGCTCGTCGAAGAGCAGGACTTCGGGGTCGACGGCGAGGGCGCGGGCCAGGCCGACGCGCTGCTGCTGGCCGCCGGACAGCTGGCCGGGCCGCCGCTGCTCCATGCCCTCCAGGCCGACCTTGGCGACGACCTCGGCGGCCCGCTCGCGGCGCTCGCGGCGGGACACGCCCTGGATCTCCAGGCCGTACGCCACATTGTCGAGGACCGTGCGGTGCGGGAGCAGGCCGAAGTGCTGGAAGACCATCGCGGCCCGGTGGCGGCGCAGTTCGCGCAGCCGCGCCCGGTCCATGGCACGGACGTCCTCGCCGTCGATGGCGATGGTGCCGGCGGTCGGTTCGATCAGCCGGGTGAGACAGCGCACCAGCGTGGACTTGCCTGAACCGGACAGGCCCATCACGACGAAGACCTCGCCCTTGCGGACGTCGAAGGCCACGTCCCGGACGGCGGCCGTGCAGCCGGTACGGGTACGCAGTTCGGCGGGGTCCAGGGCGGTCAGCTCGGGGTCGGCGGGGATCCGCTCCGCCTTCGGCCCGAACACCTTCCACAGGCCCTCGACGGAGAAGACGGGAGCAGCGCTCACCGGGGTCTCGCGGGCGCAGGCTTCACCGGCAGGGGTTTCACTGACCGGGGCTGCACCGGTACGGGTTTCCCTGACCCGGGCTGCACCGGCAGGGGTTTCGTTCACGCGGGTTTCGTTCACGCGGGTTTCGCTCACGCGGGTTTCGTTCACATCGGTTTCGTTCACATCTGTCTCGCTCGCACGGGCTTCGCTCATCACACACCGCCTCCGATCAGGTCCACGGCCCGCTCGCCGACCATCAGCACCCCGATCATCGGGTTCACGGCGGGCATCGTCGGGAAGACGGACGCGTCGGCGACGCGGATGCCGTCCAGGCCGCGCACGCGCAGCTCGGGGTCGACGACCGCCCCCGTGTCGTCGGCGGCGCCCATGCGGCAGGTGCCCGCCGGGTGGTACACGGTGTGCGCGACCTTGCGGGCGTACTCGCTCAGCTCGGCGTCGCCCAGTACCTCGGGGCCGGGGCACACCTCCCGCTTGAGCCAGCCGGCCAGCGGCTCGGTCTTCGCGATCTCGCGGGCGATGCGGATCCCGTCGACGAGGGTGCGGCCGTCGTAGTCGTCCTCGTCGCTGAAGTAGCGGAAGTCCAGCGCGGGCTTGACGGACGGGTCCGCGCTGGTGAGGTAGAGCCGGCCGCGGCTCTTCGGCTTGGGGATGTTCGGGGTCATGGAGACGCCGAACTCCGGCCGCTCGTAGCCCAGTCGCTCCGGGTTGTCGGTGAACGGGATCTGGTAGAAGTGGAACATCAGGTCCGGGCCCGCGTGGTCGGGGTCGCGGCGCACGAACAGACCGGCGTCGGAGTCCATCGCGGAGTTCTCCGGGATGGGTCCGTGGGTCTCCCAGACGATCACCGACTCGGGGTGGTCGAGCAGGTTCTCGCCGACGCCGGGCAGGTCGTGCGCGACGGGGATGCCGAGGGCTTCCAGCTCCTCGCGCGGCCCGATGCCGGAGTGCAGCAGCAGCCGGGGCGAGTCGACGGCACCGGCGCACAGCAGCACCTCGCGCCGGGCCCGTACGAGGATCTCCTCGCCGTCCTTGGTACGCACCCGCACGCCCTCGGCGCGCGTGCCGGTCAGCTGAAGCCGGTACGCCCACGTCTCCAGCAGGATCGTCAGGTTGGGTCGTTCGTCCATCACCGGGTGCAGGTACGCCACCGACGCGCTGGAGCGCTTGTTGTCCTCGGGGTGGTAGGCGAGGTCGAAGAAGCCGGCGCCGTCCGTGAAGGGCTTCTGGTTGAAGCCCTCGACGCGGGGGACGCCGAGCGCTTCCTGTGCCGCGTCGACGAAGTCGCGGGCGATGGCGTTCCGGTCCTTCTCGTCGACCGGGACGATGTTGTTGAGGAGACGGGCGTAGTACGCCTCCATCGGCACCGCGCCCCAGCCCTTCGCCCCGGCCGCCTCCCACTCGTCCCAGTCGGACGGCAGCGGCTTGAAGGCGATGAGGGTGTTGTGGGAGGAGCAGCCGCCCAGGACGCGGGCCCGGCTGTGCCGGATGTGCGAGTTGCCGCGGGGCTGTTCGGTGGTCGGGTAGTCGTAGTCCAGCTCGCCGCCGAGCAGGCCCATCCAGCGGCGCAGGGTGAGGACGTCGTCGCGGCCGACGTCGCTGGGGCCGCCCTCGATGACGGCGACGGTGACGTCGGGGTTCTCGGTGAGTCGGGAGGCGATGACCGATCCGGCGGTGCCGCCGCCTATGACGACGTAGTCGTACTCGTGGGGGGTGTCGGGTGTGGGCTGCTTCTCGGGCGTCGGCGGGTTCTCGGACATGGGGAGGTGCTCCAAAGGGTGGGGGGCTCGGGCGAGTCGGGAGGGGCGGACTCAGCCCGTGAACCAGCGCACCGGCCGCGGTGCGAGGTTCTGGTAGACGTGCTTGGTCTCGCGGTACTCGGCGAGTCCGGCGGGGCCGAGCTCGCGCCCCACTCCGCTCTTTCCGAAGCCGCCCCACTCCGCCTGCGGGAGGTAGGGGTGGAAGTCGTTGATCCAGACGGTGCCGTGGCGCAGCCGGCCCGCGACGCGGCGGGCGCGTCCGGCGTCGGCGGTCCAGACGGCGCCGGCCAGGCCGTACTCGGTGTCGTTGGCGAGGGCGATCGCCTCGTCCTCGGTGCGGAAGGTCTCGACGGTGAGGACCGGCCCGAAGACCTCCTCCCGGACGACCCGCATCTCGCGGTGGCACTGGTCGAGGACCGTCGGCTCGTAGAAGTAGCCGGTGGCGGGCCGGGTCGCGGTGGGCTCCGGTCGCCTGCCGCCGGCCCGCAGCACCGCGCCCTCGGCGAGCGCGGACTCGACGTACGCCTCGACCTTGGCGCGCTGCTGCTCGGAGACGAGCGGGCCGCACTCGACGCCGTCCTCGGTGCCGCGCCCGAGGCGGATCCGGCCGGCCCGGCGGGCGAGTTCGGCGACGAAGCGCTCCCGGAGCGACTCCTCGACGATGAGGCGGCCGCCGGCCGAGCAGACCTGGCCGCTGTGGATGAAGGCCGCGTTGAGGGCCTGGTCGACGGCTGTGTCGAAGGACTCGTCGGTGGCGCAGGCGTCGGCGAAGACCACGTTGGGGTTCTTGCCGCCGAGTTCGAGGGCGACCTTCTTCACGCTCGGGGCGGCGGCCTGGGCGACCTTGGTGCCGCTGACGAGGCCGCCGGTGAAGGACACGAGGTCGACGTCGGGGTGTTCGGCGAGCCGCGCGCCGACCGAGTGGCCGGGTCCGGTGACGAGGTTGGCGACCCCGGTGGGCAGTCCGGCCTCGACGAGCAGTTCGATCAGCGCGACGGTGGTCAGGGGCGTGATCTCGCTCGGCTTGACGACGAAGGTGTTGCCGGCCGCGAGCGCGGGGGCGATCTTCCAGCTGGCCTGGAGCAGGGGGTAGTTCCAGGGCGTGATCAGGGCGCACACGCCGACGGGTTCGTGGACGACGACACTGTGGATGTCGGGCGAGCCCGCGTCGACGACGCGGCCGGGGGCCTCCGCGGCGACGAGGTCGGCGAAGTAGCGGAAGGCGTCGGCGACGCAGTCGATGTCGACCCGGCCCTCTTCGAGCGTCTTGCCCGCGTCCCGGCACTCCAGCAGCCCGAGCGGTTCGCGGTCGCGCACCAGGAGGTCGGCGACGCGGCGCAGCAGCGCGGCGCGCTCGGCTACGGGGGTGCGAGGCCACTCGCCCTGGCCGCCGTCGAAGGCCTCGTGGGCCGCCGCCACGGCCAGGTCGGTGTCCTTCTCGTCGCCCTCGGCGACCACGACGAACGGCCGGGCATCCGCGGGGTCGAGGATCTCGCGCGTGGCGCCGGAGACGGCTTCACGCCATTCCCCTCCCGCGTGGATGGTCCTGCGCGCCTGGAGTTCCGTTCTGTCGGCCATGATCGGTATTGCCTTCCGTTCCTGTTCAGCGCCCCTGTGTGACAGGGATGTCACTCACCGGGACCGTGAGCGCCTGCCCTCGGCCTCCGGATGCATGCGCGATTCATGGCCGAAAGTGCGCTGCATCACTGAACAATCCGACACATCGCCCCAAAGGGCGCCCCGCTCATCGGACTCGCCCTCTTCGCCGCAGGCGCCGCCACCGGCGCGCTCGCGAACCGCCGGGACTCCCGCGTCCTGGCGCGCCCCGTGCGCGGCGTGACGGTCTCGCCGGCCACACCCCAGGCGCCCGTACGGGGTTACGCGCACGCGCCGCCCGGCGGGCAGAAGGAGGCCAGCGCCGTGGTGAGCGGCTCGCGGACCAGGTCGGCGGCGAGGTTCTCGGGGCCGCCGGCCCGGATCGCGTAGAGGGTGCCGTCGGCCGCCCGGAAGCGGTGGTCGATCACCTGCCGGGGACCCAGGTCCGCGTCGTCGTAACGGTAGGTCAGCTCGGACCAGGTCGCGTCGGACCTGCGGTCGAGGGCCGCGTAGCCGGGCTGGCGCGCGAAGCCGTAGCCGGGGTCGCGCTCGGCGAGGTCCAGGGACTCGGCCGGGGTGGACTCGGCGAGCGCGAAGATCTGGAGCTGGCGGCCGTCGTCCGGGGAGTCGTAGAAGACGATCGGGGCCTTCTCGCCCTGCTTCTGTCTGCGGGTCCAGCCCTCGGGGACGGCGACGGTGTAACCGACCGGGTCGCGGGCCGTGCGATAGCCCGGGGCGGCCGGCCCGGACGGGGAGGTGACCGGCTCCGCCGAGGCGGACGTCGACGCCGACGGCGATGCCGACGCGGGGGTCTCCGCGGGCGACGAGGTCACGCCGGTACCGGCCGGCGGGGTGGCGCCGGTCGCGGTGGAGTGGTCGCGGGCGAGGTACCAGACCCCGGCTCCGGCGCCCGCGCCGAAGACGACCGTGGCGGTGACGACGAGCAGGAGGCGAGCCCCGCGCGACCGAGCGGGGGCGGGCATGGAGGTGGGGGCTGGGGCATACCCGGGCGCGGGGGCGTAGCCGGGCGTGGGGGCGTAACCAGGCGTGGGGGCGTAGCCGGGTGTGGGGGCGTAACCAGGCGTGGGGGCGTAGCCGGGTGTGGGCGTCCACGGGGGCGGAGGGCTTCCGCCGGTCTGGGGCGGTGCGGGGGGCCACGGCGGGGGAAGCGCGCCGCCGGCCGGCGTCGGCGGTGGTGCCCACGGCGGCGGGAGTGGCGCACCGGTCCGGGTCTCGGCCGAGGCCCATGGCGGGGTCGAGCCGTCCTCGGCGGCCCAGGCCGCCCGGCCGCTCTCCTCGCTGGGCTCGTGCTCGTGCTCGTGCTCGTGCTCCGCCTCGGAGCCGGAGCCGTTCCCACCGAATCCGCCCATCGCGAACCCCCCGAATGCCCCTGCTGGGTATCGCTTCTGACGGTAGCGGCGAAAGCGGCCACAGGCCCTGTTCCGGCCGAAACCGGAACAGGGCCTGTGCGGGGTCGTGACAGAACCGCGAAGGCTAGATGAGGCCGAGGCCGCGGACCGCGTCGCGCTCCTCCTCGAGCTCCTTGACGGAGGCGTCGATGCGGGCGCGGGAGAACTCGTTGATGTCCAGGCCCTGGACGATCTCGTACTTGCCGTCCTTGGTGGTGACGGGGAAGGAGGAGATCAGGCCCTCCGGGACGCCGTAGGAGCCGTCCGACGGGATGCCCATGGAGGTCCAGTCGCCGTCCGCCGTGCCGTTGACCCACGTGTGCACGTGGTCGATGGCGGCGTTGGCGGCGGAGGCCGCGGAGGACGCGCCACGGGCCTCGATGATCGCGGCGCCGCGCTTGGCGACGGTCGGGATGAAGTCCTCGGCCAGCCACTTCTCGTCGCTCACGACCTCGGCGGCGTTCTTGCCGGCGACCGTGGCGTGGAAGATGTCGGGGTACTGGGTGGCGGAGTGGTTGCCCCAGATGGTCAGACGCTTGATGTCCGCGACCGTGCTGCCCGTCTTCTTCGCGAGCTGGGTCAGCGCGCGGTTGTGGTCCAGACGGGTCATCGCGGTGAAGCGCTCGGCCGGCACGTCCGGCGCGGCGGCCTGGGCGATGAGCGCGTTGGTGTTGGCCGGGTTGCCGACGACGAGGACCTTGATGTCGTCCGCGGCGTGGTCGTTGATGGCCTTGCCCTGCGGCTTGAAGATGCCGCCGTTGGCGGAGAGCAGGTCGCCGCGCTCCATGCCCTTGGTGCGCGGACGGGCGCCCACCAGGAGGGCCACGTTGGCGCCGTCGAAGGCGACGTTCGGGTCGTCCGAGATGTCGATGCCCTGCAGGAGCGGGAACGCGCAGTCGTCCAGCTCCATCGCCGTGCCCTCGGCGGCCTTCAGCGCCGGGGTGATCTCCAGCAGGCGCAGCCTGACCGGCACGTCCGCGCCGAGCAGCTGGCCGGAGGCGATGCGGAAGAGCAGGGCGTAACCGATCTGGCCGGCCGCGCCGGTGACGGTGACGTTCACGGGAGTGCGGGTCATGGCGTTCTCCGTATGACAGCTGGCGGTGGGGCGTCCCTGCCCCGGGGGTTCGGGATCCCCGCCGCCGGCTCGTGACCGGCGCCGGCCGCGATGATCGATCAACGGTGCGAATGATCGATCTCTTGGCGTCAAGAGAGATCCAGCGGCCAGGCTATCGCGCCTGCGGGATCCCGGTGGCGCGGGTCCGTGTGGCCCGTCCCACAGAGTGTCGCCGTCGGTGTGAAAGAGGCGGCCGCCGGTCCGGGAGAGGGGGACGCAGGCGGCCGCCGTGGGGGTGCCGGATTGCCGGACTCCCGTGGGGGTGACGTGCGCCTGCCCCGGATGCCGGCGACCATGCCTGTCTCACACCGTTTTGTTTTGGCGGCTCCGCGAGTTGCGGACGCCTACTGGGTGCACCCCTTCCGCCCGGACGCCAGCGTCGCGCACGCCGTCGCCTCGCCCGCGTCCTTCACGGCCAGCATCGGCGTGTACGCGATGGTGTCCCCTACGGTCGTGATGTTCCCGGACTGCTTGGCCGTACCGACTGTCACCTGGACCTCGTCCCCCTGCGCGGCCCGGGTGATGCGCCCCCACGCCGCCCCGCAGGCCTTGCTGTAGCGGACCTCGAGGACGGTCGCGCCGACGGCGGCGGTCTTGGCGGTGGTCACCAGGTCGCCACTACAGCCCATGCTCTCCGCGTCCTTGCCGGTGCAGCCGGCGCCGCTGCACTTCACCCCGGCGGGCAGATCGGGGCCGGTGCTGACGGACGGCGAGGGCGACGCGGTCGCCTTCTCGTTCTTCTTGGAGCCGTCTTCGCCCGCGAAGAAGAACACGGCGGCCACGACGACGAGGACCCCGACGAGACCCGCGAGGAACATCGTCGCCCGCCGCTTCCCACGGGAGGAGCCGAAGCCGCCCTCCGCCGCACCGACCCCCGGCCCGGCACCCCGCGGCGGTTCACCGTACGGACTCGGAGTCGCCTTGGAAGGAGGCTTGGTTCCGGTTCCGGTTCCGGTTCCGGTTCCGTTCCCGTGACCTGGACCAGAACCGGGTACGGGACCGGAACCAGGGCGGGAAGCGGAACCGGAGTGGGAGCTGGAACCGGAGTCGGAGCCGCTTCGTGCGGTGGTGTCCCGCCGCCGGGTGCCGGCGTCGGGTGCCGTCGGCTGCGGCGGCACCGTCGGGGCGACACCCGCGGGGCCCGCGACCCCGGGGGCCACCGTGGCGCTGCCGCCCTTGCGGGCCGTCCTGCCCGGCTTGGCGTTCGCCGGCGGCGCCCCGAACTCCCCGAGCGCGGCGCGCGCCTGGGAGATACGGATCGCCTCCATGGTCATGTCGTGGCGCATCTCCGAACGGCTCCAGGCGCGTTCGGCCAGCTCCCACATGGTGGTCAGGTGCAGCGGATTGGTGCCGGTGACCTCGGCCAGGGCGACGATCGCACCCTTCGGCGCGAGGAGCCGGCCGTTGAGGTAGCGCTCCCAGGACGTCTTGCTGTAGCCCGTGCGGTCGGCCACCGCCGCGACGCTCAGGCCGCTTCGGTCCACCAGCCGCCGCAACTGACCGGCGAACTCTCTCACCTGCGGATCGAGTTCATCCGGCAAGGCCCTCCAACGAGGCATTGAACCCCCCTCTTCCCCCTGGTACGTGCCGGTCGTTCCCCCGTGCGTGACGCCCTTCGCCCAATCCCGTTCCGGCCCAGCCAAGTCCCGCTCTGGCCTACCCACAGGGATGCGCCCAGCAAGGGTCTCAGTTCCCGGGGTGGGGGCGCACGGGAGCGTTCGGGCAGTGTGCGCGCGCCCTTGCACGCCTGGCCGGACTCAGGACGTCCCGGAGAGGATGCCCCGGAGAGGCCTCCCGGAAGGACGTCCTGGACCGTCCTGATTGGACACGTTAATCGCGTTGGACACGTTAATCGCGCTGTACGGCCATTCGGGATATTTTTCGAACTTGTCAACTCATCGACACAGGGGGAACACACCCACGACCCCTTGTGTCACAGGGACGTTCGGATCACCCAGCCATCACGGCGCCGACGACGGCGGTGAGCAGCAGAACGAGCAGGAGCAGCACGGCGTACAGCAGCAGGCGTCCGGCCGGAAGGGGCGGCGGTTCCTCCTCCGGACGGTCCCACCACGGGACGGTCGGGTCGTCCTCGTACGCCTCGCCGTCCGTCCCGCGCGCGGGCTCCGTCGCCGGCCGGGGCCAGGCCTCGACGGCCAGCTCCCAGCGCACCCCGAGGCGTTCGGCGTCCGGGCCGGCCAGGCCGGCCACCCGGCAGAGCGCGGCCACGGCCTGCCGGGGCGGGGGCTGTACGGCGTTGAGATAGCGCTGCCAGGAGGACTTGCTGTACGCGGTGCGCGCGCCGAGCGCGGCCAGGCTGAGGCCCGTGCCGTCCTTCAGGAGCCGCAGTTGTCCCACGAAGTGCCGCACCTCCGGCGGCAGCCCGTCCGGCAGCGGCTGCCAGCCGCCCATCGCCCACCTCCACGGCGTTCCTCGCCCTGCCCGATCGAGGGACGACGGGGGACGACGGATCGGTTCCCGGACGCCCCCTCGGCTGTGGCATGGCGCCGACACGGTAGCGGAACGGTCACTTCCGTGCCACAGCGCGCGGTCGGCCGTTGAACAGGCCCTTCACGGCGGGGAGGGTGGGTACCGGCGGCGGTCCGTCCTTCATCGGGGGTGAGGACGGACCGCCGTACGACAGAGCGGGCGAAAGCAGAGAACCTCGGCGGCACAGAACCGCCGTACCGCGGAGTCAGCCGCTGACTCGCCGTACCGCGGAGTCAGCCGCTGACACTGAAGTGCAGCGCGCCCTTGAGGAACGGGATCACCAGCCACGGGTTCGGCTGCGCCATCAGCGCCAGGAGCACGATGGCGAGGCCCAGCACGCCGTACGTGGCGATGTCCGTGAAGCGGGAGCGCACCGCGAGCATGCCGACGCCGGGCAGTGCCCAGCGCATCACGGCTCCGGCGAGCAGGGCGACGCCGATCAGTATCGTCCCGACCCGGAACAGGTCCAGCGCCGTCAGCAGCAGGCCGAGCGCGACGACGATGAGCACGGCGAGGATCGGCCACTGCCGGGCGGGCGCCGGGGCGTCGCCGGGCGCGGCCCGGCCACCGCCCTCGGGCCGCGCGGTGTCCTTGGTGAACAGCGGGAACCGGCGCGTGGTACGCCTGGGCGTGCCGTCGGCGTCGGGCGCGCTGATCGGGTCACGGACGGTCAGTTCCCCGTCGCCGTTCACATCGCCGGGCACATCGCCGTTCAGGTCGCCGGGCACATCGCCCTGCGCACCGCCGTTCGCGTCCCCGCGCCCACGGTCGTTCGCGTCCCCGCGCGCATCGCCGCGGCCGACGCCGTGCGCGTCCCCAGGTGCGTCGTCGTGCGCGCCGCGCGCGTCGCCCTGCACGTCACCGCGCGCGGGACCGTGCGCCTCGTCCCCCGCCGTGTCCGGCGCGGGCTCCTGCCGGGTGCCCTTCGCTTCAGCCGACACTGCGCTCCGCCGCCTCGACCACGTTGACGAGCAGCTGGGCGCGGGTCATCGGGCCGACCCCGCCGGGGTTCGGGGAGATCCAGCCGGCCACCTCGGCGACATCCGGGTGTACGTCACCGACGATCTTGCCCTCGGCGTTGCGCGAGACACCGACGTCGAGGACGGCGGCGCCCGGCTTGACGTCCTCGGGACGGATCAGATGCGCGAAACCGGCCGCGGCGACGATGATGTCGGCCTGCCTGAGGTGGGCGGAGAGATCACGGGTGCCGGTGTGGCACTGGGTCACCGTGGCGTTCTCGGTGCGCCGCGTCAGCAGCAGCGGCATCGACCGGCCGATGGTGACGCCCCGGCCGACGACCACGACCTCGGCGCCCTTGGTCTCCACGCCGTAGCGGCGCAGCAGGGTCAGTACACCGTTGGGGGTGCAGGGCAGCGGGGCGGGCTCGTTGAGGACCAGCCGGCCGAGGTTCGTCGGGTGCAGTCCGTCGGCGTCCTTGTGCGGGTCGACCAGTTCGAGGATGCGGTTCTCGTCGATGCCCTTGGGCAGCGGCAGCTGGACGATGTAACCGGTGCACGCCGGGTCCTCGTTCAGCTCCCGTACGACCGCCTCGATCTCCTCCTGCGTGGCCGTGGCGGGCAGCTCGCGCTGGATGGACGCGATGCCGACCTCGGCGCAGTCGCGGTGCTTGCCGGCGACGTACTTCCGGCTGCCGGGGTCGTCCCCGACGAGGATCGTGCCGAGGCCGGGCGTGAGGCCCTTCTCCTTCAGCACCGCCACGCGGGCGGTCAGATCGGACTTGATCTCGGCTGCGGTGGCCTTGCCATCGAGAATCTGGGCGGTCATGACCCCATCCTCCCGGATGACGGCCCCCCGGTTCCAATCCGGGTCCGTCCGGAGCCGTCCGCTCCCCGTATCGACCCATTGATCGTCGATGTTGCACTTGCACAACACATACGGAATGCGGCTGGACAAGTAAGAGGCGTCTAAAGAACCATGAGCAGCACAGTGCCGCGGGCAGTACCGGGGGGACGGACCGCATCTGTAGAACATTCCTCCGAAACCGAGCCGCGCGTCGTCCCCGCACTTGGGCAACACGGAGGAAGGACCGCCATGAGTTTCGGCGACCCGAACAACCCTTACGGGCAGCCGCCCCAGCAGCCGCCGGCCGCTCCCGGCTACGGCTACCCCCAGCAGCCGCCCGGCGTTCCGCCGCAGCAGGGCTACGGATACCCGCAGCAGGCGTACCCCGGTTACCCCGGGGTGAACTCGCTGCCGCAGTCGATGCCGGGTCTGATGATGACCGCGCGGGTCCTGCTCTACATCGTGGCGGCCGTGCAGATTCTCATCGGCATCTTCGCGATCTTCGGCGCCGCCACGATCAACGACGCCTCCAACTCGGGCGAGGACGCCTTCGGCAGCAATGGCTTCTCCGACATCGGCCACGCGTCGGCGGGCATCATCTTCGTCGTCGCGGTGCTCTTCCTGGGCCTGGCGGGACTGTCGATCACCCTGGGCGTGAAGTTCGCCCGCGGCGGCCAGGGCATCCGCATCACCACCATGATCTACGGCATCCTGGGCGCCCTCTTCGGCGTCCTGATCCTGATCGGCGCGGCCGACGCCAGTTCCTCGGCCGCTCTGGTGTGGGCGCTGCTGTGGATCGGTTTCGGCGGCATCATGGCGGCGGCGATGATCGCCCCGTCCGGCTCCGCCTGGTTCAACCGCCCGCGGTACTGAACGGGCCGACGCGGCCGGACGGTTCGCGTCAGCGCAACACCCGAGGGCCGTGCCCCACCCCCGCCGAGGGGGAGGGACACGGCCCCGGTGTTTTCCACGGACTCACCGCGCGGACTCGGCGCACGCACTCGGCGCATGGGCTCCAGGCACCCCGTGCCGGGCTCAGTGCGCGGACTCACCGCACGCACTCAGTGGAAGAAGTGCCGCGTCCCGGTGAAGTACATCGTGACGCCCGCCTTCTGCGCGGCCTCGACGACCAGCTCGTCACGGACCGAACCGCCGGGCTGGACCACGGCCTTGACGCCGGCCGCGGTGAGGATCTCCAGGCCGTCGGGGAACGGGAAGAAGGCGTCGGAGGCGGCGTACGCACCGCGCGCCCGCTCCTCGCCGGCCCGCTCGACGGCCAGCTTCGCGGAGTCGACCCGGTTGACCTGTCCCATGCCGACGCCGACCGAGGCGCCGTCCTTGGCGAGCAGGATGGCGTTGGACTTCACGGCCCGGCAGGCCTTCCAGGCGAAGGCGAGCTCGGCCAGTTCGTCCGCGCCGAGCGCCTCGCCGGTGGCGAGGGTCCAGTGGGCGGGGTCGTCGCCGTCGGCCTGGAGCCGGTCGGTCACCTGGAGCAGCGCGCCGCCGTCGATCGGCTTGACCTCGGTGGGCTGCGAGGGCGCGGCCGGGGCCTTCAGCACCCTGATGTTCTTCTTCTTGGCGAGTGCCTCCAGGGCCCCCTCCTCGTAGCCGGGCGCCACGATGACCTCGGTGAAGATCTCCGCGACCTGCTCGGCCATCTCCTTGCTGACCGGCCGGTTGACGGCGATCACTCCGCCGAAGGCCGACAGCGGGTCACAGGCGTGCGCCTTGCGGTGCGCCTCGGCGACGTCCGCGCCGACCGCGATACCGCACGGGTTGGCGTGCTTGATGATGGCGACGGCCGGCTCGGCGTGGTCGTACGCGGCACGGCGGGCGGCGTCCGTGTCCGTGTAGTTGTTGTACGACATCTCCTTGCCGTGCAGCTGCTCGGCCTCGGCGAGGCCGTGGCCCGTGCCGTCGACGTAGAGGGCGGCCGGCTGGTGCGGGTTCTCGCCGTAGCGCAGGGTGCTCTTGCGCTCCAGGGTGGTGCCGAGGAAGTCGGGGAACACCGAGTCGTCGACGGGGGCGTAGGAGCTCGCGAACCAGCCCGCGACCGCCATGTCGTACGACGCCGTGTGCTGGAAGGCCTCGGCGGCGAGCCGCTTGCGGGTGGCGAGGTCGAACCCGCCGTCCGCGACCGCGGCCAGGACGTCGGCGTAGCGTTCCGGGCTGGTGACCACGGCGACCGACGGGTGGTTCTTGGCGGCGGCGCGGACCATCGAGGGGCCGCCGATGTCGATCTGCTCGACACACTCGTCGGGCGAGGCGCCCGAGGCGACGGTCTCACGGAACGGGTAGAGGTTCACGACGACCAGGTCGAACGGCTCGACGCCCAGCTCGGCGAGCTGCTCGCGGTGGCTCTCCAGCCGCAGGTCCGCGAGGATGCCGGCGTGGACCTTGGGGTGCAGGGTCTTGACGCGGCCGTCCAGGCACTCGGGGAAGCCGGTGAGCTCCTCGACCTTGGTGACGGGGACACCGGCGGCGGCGATGCGGGAGGCGGTGGACCCGGTGGAGACCAGCTCGACGCCGGCCTCGTGCAGCCCGCGGGCCAGCTCTTCGAGTCCGGTCTTGTCGTAGACGCTGACGAGCGCGCGGCGGATGGCCCGCTTGTTGCTCTCGGCGGTGGCGGTCACTGGATAACTACCTTTCGTCCCTCAATGCGATAGCCGTTGCGGGCGAGCCGCCCCACGACATCGACGAGCAGCGTGCGCTCGACTTCCTTGATGCGCTCGTGCAGAGCGCTCTCGTCGTCCTCGTCCCGGACCTCCACCACGCCCTGGGCGATGATCGGTCCGGTGTCGACGCCGTCGTCGACGAAGTGGACGGTGCAACCGGTGACCCTGGCGCCGTACGCGAGCGCGTCCCGTACGCCGTGGGCCCCGGGAAAACTGGGCAGCAGGGCGGGGTGCGTGTTGACGAACCGGCCGCCGAACCGGGCGAGGAACTCCTTGCCCACGATCTTCATGAACCCGGCCGACACGACGAGATCGGGCTCGTGGGCGGAGACGGCGTCCGCGAGGGCCGCGTCCCACTCCTCCCGGCTGCCGTGGTCCTTCACCCTCGTGACGAAGGTCGGCAGCCCGGCGCGCTCGGCGCGCGCGAGCCCCTCGACACCGTCGCGGTCGGCGCCGACCGCGACGATCTCGGCTCCGTACGCCTCTACGCCGACGGTCGCGATGGCGTCGAGGAGCGCCTGGAGATTGGTGCCTGATCCGGAGACCAGCACGACGAGGCGCTTGGCCACGGGCTTGGCGGCCACGATGGAGCCCTTTCTCGGGGAAGCGTTTGTACAGTCGTACGAATGCTTCGCGTCCCTGGATACGGGGAAGTCTACGAAGCGGCCGACCGTCAGCAACGATACCGGCACACGAGGCGGCCCCCACGGGACGGGGGCGTGGCCGGAAGGTAGCGTCTGGGAGGAGCGGGCTCGGGAACGCGGTCGGTGTGCGGAGCGTTCACGAAGTGACAGCTCACGCAGGACCCGTCGCGATACCAGTCGTATTCACCAAGGGGAAGACGCTCACTTGATGCCGGACCGCAGCCAGCGACTCCTCACGCTCCCCCCGCTGTCGACGCGGGGAGCGGTGCGCAGCGGCGTGCTGCTGCGCGAGCGGCCCACCTCGCCGCCCGAGACCCCGTCGGGCCAGAACAACGGCGACGAGCGGGGCGGCAACGGCCCGGCTCCGGAGGACAACCCCTTCGCCCCGCCGCCGGAGGGCACGCCCGACCGGCCGTGGCAGCCGCGGCGCCCGGCGGGCGGCGCGGGTGACAACGGCGACGCTCCGTGGGGCAGCCAGTGGAGCGACCGGCAGCCCGGCCGCTCCCAGGGCGGCTTCGGCCAACGTCCCGGCGGTGGCAACGGCAACGGCAACGGCCCGGAGGGTCCGTCCGGCGGCGGCCCCGGCACCGGTATGCGCTGGGACCCGACGGACCCCGCCCAGCGCCGGGCGCGCTACGCCCTGCTGAGCGGCATGTGGGCCTTCTTCTTCGCCCTCTTCAGCTGGCCCTACGTGGCCCTGCTGCTGGGCGCCCTGTCCCTCTACTGGGGCATCAGCGCCCTGCGGATCAAGCCCCGCACCCCCGACCCGAACACCCCTGCCACCGACACCGGCGGCCGCCCCCAGACCACCGCCGCGGTGAGCGGCCTGGTCACGGCGTCCCTGGCCATCGCCCTGGTCGCCGCGGGCTTCACCGCACAGCTCGTCTACCGCGACTACTACACCTGCACGACGGACGCCCTCACCAACGAGGCGAAGCAGTCCTGCAAGCAGCTCCTCCCGGAGGAACTCCGCGGAGTGCTCGGAACGAACTGACCGACACCCGGTCCATCCGGCCCGTCCCACCGAGCCCGACCGGCGTTCGAGGGCGAGGCCGTCAAGGCCGAAGCGGGGCCGGGGACGGCAGCCTCCAGGGGACAGGCAGGGAAGGGGCGGCCGGGGCGGAACACCCCCGGCGTCAGCCCCGAGGCCCGCTCTCCTCCTCCGGCGGACCCGACGCGTCCCGCAACGCCGCCCAGCGAGCCTCACGAGCAGCCTCGTCGAACCAGGCCCCGGGCAGCGGCAGTGGCAGCGGCATCACCACGTCCTCCACAGCGGGCGGATCGGCCGGCAGAAGATCGTACGGACTCTCGGCCCCGGACTGCCGCTCAGCCCTCTGCGCGGCGCCCCCCGCCTCCGCGGACCGCTCGGCCGCTCCCCGGAGCCACCGACGCCGACGGCCGCCGACCCGCCCTGGCGACCTCGCCTCTCCCTGTTCCTTCCTCGGCCTGCCGATCGTCGAAGCCCCCGACGACCGACTCGCCTTCATCGCTCCCGACGCCCCGCTCGCGGCGGCCCGCGCCCCGCGCCCGCCTCGACACCGCCAGCCGCGCACCACCACCGCCACCGAAACCCCCACCCCCGCCGTCCACACCAGCACCGCCCCGCCCACCTGCCACCACACCGGCCCGAAGCGGGCGAGCGCGGCGACGCCGAGCGGTCCGCCCGCCAGCGCGGCGAGCACCGCGAGCGTCACCGCGCAGAGCACCGCCGCCAGCCCGGCGGAACCCGCGGTCCGTTTGGACGACCAGACCTCCGCCGCCTTCTCCTTCCGCAGCGCCGCTCCGGCCGTGAACCAGCCCACCGTCACCCCGGCCGTTACCGGCACCACGACGGACGCCCAGTTCAGCGGCGTGCCGGTGCCCGCGTCCGGTACCGCCGCCAGTAGGGGGAACGGCGGGAGCAGCGGTGCGGGAGCCGAGGACAGCGGACCCGACACATGGCCGACGCCCAGCGCGAAGCCGGGGCCGGCGGCGTAGGCGGCCGCCCACACCACCGCGTTCGGCACCAGCACCAGGCACAGCAGCAGCACCGCGAACCGCCCCGACCAGCCCTCCGTCAGCTGCCAGAAGGACGCTCGCGCCGCCCCTCCGTGCCACACCAGCGAGGCCCCCACCAGCAGCGCGCCGCCGCCGGCGAACACCGCCGCCCCGGCACCCGCGGCCCGCGCGGCGGCCTCGAGCCGCTCCCGGGCGTCCGCCCCGAGGACGAGCCGCCGCAACCGGCCCGGCAGCAGGACCAGCACGCTGTCCACGGGCTCGCGGGGCCGCCCGTACGCCGTCCACACTCCCGCCCCGGCCCCCGCCACCGTGGTGAGCGGCAGGCAGGCCGTCGTCCACGTCCACGAGGGCCGCAGATCGCCGCTCGCGGCGTAGAGGGCGGCGGCCGCCCCGACGGCCAGGTAGCCGAGGACGACGCCCGCCCACGCCGTACGCGCGGCCACCCGCGGCACGTCCTCGTCCAGGTCCTGATCCACGTCCGTACCGCCGTCCACCGCGTCCCGCGCCGCCCGGTACACCAGCCAGACGGGCAGCGCGAACAGCAGCAGCGGGGTGACACCCACGGGCGCCGGCACGCCGGACAGGGTGTCGGTGCGGACCAGTTCGGCACCGTGCGCCAGCAGCCACAGGGCGGCGGCGGCATGCAGGGCACCGCCCGGCCCGCTGTCGGGGTACGGCGAGCTGATCCACAGCACCATCACGAGCACGGCGAACGAACCGAGCCCGAGCCCCGCGGCGACGGCACCACCGAGGAGACTGGGGGCCAGTCCCGGCGAACGGTCACGGATCCGGGCGAGCAGGGGCGACAACGACGGTCGGCGAGCGGTCATCTGGATCACGACCGTCATGCTCCCAACGACACGCGCTTTCCCGTCGTAACAGGCGAACCTCCGCCGTGTCACTCAATATACGTTTATGTACTTTTTCGTACGAAGGGGCGTCCTGTGACACAGAGCCCTGCACTCCCGCTCCCCCCGCCCAAGGAACGCCGACGCCTGCGTGAGAAGGGCTCACTGACGCAGGATCAGGTCGCGGCGCGGGTGGGCGTCACCCGCAAGACGGTGCGCGCCTGGGAGGCCGGGCGCACGGCTCCGCGGGGCCGGAAACGGGAAGAGTACGCCAAGCTGCTGGCCGAGTTCGCCCAGCTGGAGGGCGGCATGACGGCCGGTCAGACGGAGCCGGACGAGACCGAGGTGACCGTGCGCCTGGCCAAGCAGACGCCACCGCCCGCCGAGCCTTCACAACCCACCTCCACCACCCCGGCCCTGACACCCGCTCAGGCCTTCGACGCGCTGTACGCCTTCTGCGCCCCCGCGCTCGTACGGCAGGCGTATCTGCTCACGGGCCGCCGCGAGCTCGCACGTGAGTCCGTCGAACGGGCCTTCCAGCTCGCCTGGCAGCGCTGGCCCGAGGTGGCCCGCGACCGCGACCCGGCGAGCTGGGTGCGGGCGACGGCCTACGAGTACGCGCTCTGCCCGTGGCACCGGTTCCGCCTGCGCTACCGGCATCCCGAGGCACCGCCCGCCGAGGCGACCGACCGCGTGCTGATGGACGTACTCCTCAGACTCCCGCCGCCGTACCGCCGCACCCTCCTGCTCTACGACGGTGTCGGTCTCGGTCTGGCGGAGACCGCGGCGGAGACGGAGGCGAGCACCCGGGCGGCGGCCAAGCGGCTGCTGCACGCGCGCGAGGCCGTGGCGGCACGTCTGCCGGAGCTCGCGGAGCCGTCCGGTCTGCACCGGCGGCTGACCGAGCTGGCCTCCACGGAACGCCTGCGGGCGGCCAAGCCGACCACCGTGCGGGTGAGCGGTGAACGCAGGGCGCGCTTCTGGACCCGGGCCGCCATCGCCTTCACGGTCGCCATCATCGGCGCGACCACCCTCACCCTGCGCACCGCGCCCACCCGCTACGAGCCCCCGGTGCCCAGCGGCGAGACGGTACGTGGAGTCCCGCCGAAGGCGGCTCCGGGCCCCCTGTCGAACGTGGAGCTGACCCTGCGGTCCAAACTGCGCTCGGAGACGCAGAACGGACCGGAGCGGCTGGTACCGGAAAGCCGCTGAGGCCGCACGACAGCGGTCTGCGTCGCCCCAGCCCGTACCACCAGGCCCGCGTCACCAGGCCCGCGTCACCAGGCCCGCGTCACCGGGCCTGCGTCACCGGGTCATGCGGATAGGGCCCGCACCCCCCGTGAGGGTGCGGGCCCTTCCGTGCCACAGAGCGCCGGCGTCGGGCGTCGGGCGTCAGCCGTCCGACGGCCGCTCGTCAGGCGGATACGGCGGGTCGGCGTGCTTCAGCCCGCGAGGATCTCGCGCGCCAGCTTGGCCGTCTCCGTCGGCGTCTTGCCGACCTTGACGCCGGCGGCCTCGAGGGCCTCCTTCTTCGCCTGGGCGGTGCCGGACGAACCAGAGACGATGGCACCGGCGTGGCCCATGGTCTTGCCCTCGGGCGCGGTGAAGCCCGCGACGTAGCCGACGACCGGCTTGGTCACGTTCTCCTTGATGAAGGCCGCGGCCCGCTCCTCGGCGTCGCCGCCGATCTCACCGATCATGACGATCAGGTCGGTGTCGGGGTCGGCCTCGAACGCGGCGAGCGCGTCGATGTGCGTGGTGCCGATGATCGGGTCGCCACCGATGCCGACGGCCGACGAGAAGCCGAGGTCACGGAGCTCGTACATCATCTGGTACGTCAGTGTGCCCGACTTCGACACCAGGCCGATGCGGCCCGGCTTGGTGATGTCGCCCGGGATGATGCCGGCGTTCGACTGGCCCGGGGTGATGAGACCGGGGCAGTTCGGGCCGATGATGCGGGTCTTGTTGCCCTGCGTCACGGCGTACGCGTAGAACGCGGCCGAGTCGTGGACGGCGATGCCCTCGGTGATGACGACCGCGAGGGGGATCTCCGCGTCGATCGCCTCGACCACGGCGGCCTTGGCGAAGGCCGGCGGCACGAAGAGGACGGACACGTTCGCGCCCGTCTTCTCGATCGCCTCGGCGACCGTGCCGAAGACCGGGATCTCGGTACCGTCGATGTCGACGGTGGTGCCCGCCTTGCGGGGGTTCACGCCGCCGACGATGTTCGTGCCGTCCGCCAGCATGAGCTTGGTGTGCTTCATGCCCGTGGCACCGGTCATGCCCTGGACGATGACCTTGCTGTCCTTGTTGAGGAAGATAGCCATGGCTGTTTTCCCTCGTCCTTACTTCGCAGCCGCGAGCTCGGCGGCCTTGTCGGCCGCGCCGTCCATGGTGTCCACGCGCTGGACCAGCGGGTGGTTGGCGTCCGACAGGATCTTGCGACCCAGCTCGGCGTTGTTGCCGTCCAGACGGACGACGAGCGGCTTGGTGACTTCCTCACCCTTGTCCGCGAGCAGCTGGAGCGCCTGGACGATGCCGTTGGCGACCTCGTCACAGGCGGTGATGCCACCGAAGACGTTGACGAAGACGGACTTGACGTCCGGGTCGCCGAGGATGATCTCGAGGCCGTTCGCCATGACGGCGGCGGAGGCGCCGCCACCGATGTCGAGGAAGTTGGCGGGCTTGACGCCACCGTGGGCCTCACCGGCGTACGCGACGACGTCCAGGGTGCTCATGACGAGACCCGCGCCGTTGCCGATGATGCCGACCTCGCCGTCGAGCTTGACGTAGTTGAGGTTCTTCGCCTTGGCGGCGGCCTCGAGCGGGTTGGCGGACTCCTTGTCCTGGAGGGCCTCGTGCTCCGGCTGACGGAACTCGGCGTTCTCGTCCAGGGAGACCTTGCCGTCCAGGGCGATGACGTCACCGGAGGCGACCTTGGCCAGCGGGTTGACCTCGACGAGGAGCGCGTCCTCGGCGATGAAGGTCTTCCACAGCGTGACCAGGACGTGGGCGACCTTGTCGGCCACCTCGGCCGGGAAGTTCGCGGCCTCGACGATCTCGCGCGCCTTCTCCGGGGTCACACCCTCGTTGGCGTCGATCGGGGTCTTGGCGACAGCCTCCGGACGGGTGGCCGCCACCTCCTCGATCTCCATGCCGCCCTCGACCGAGGCGATGGAGAGGAACGTGCGGTTGGCACGGTCGAGGAGGAAGGAGACGTAGTACTCCTCCAGGATCTCCGGAGCGGTCTCGGCGATCATCACCTTGTGGACCGTGTGGCCCTTGATGTCCATCCCGAGAATGTCCGTCGCGCGAGCGACGGCCTCGTCCGGGGTCGCAGCCAGCTTCACGCCGCCGGCCTTGCCGCGGCCACCGACCTTCACCTGCGCCTTGACGACGGACTTGCCACCAAGACGCTCAGTGGCTGCGCGGGCCGCCTCAGGCGTGTCGATGACTTCACCGGCCAGCACCGGTACATCGTGCTTGGCGAAGAGGTCCCTCGCCTGGTACTCGAACAGGTCCACGCGCTTCCGTCCCTATCAGTGATCTCGCGGTTCGTTGGATGCGTGGGCGTGCCGCGAAGGGCAACGTGACGACCGCATGTGTCACAGGGGATGCGCACACGGTGTCCGAGCGCGCGGCATGTCCGTCTCGCAGGTTATCGCCGGTTGGAGAGGGTCTCTAAATCGAGGGTCACACCTGAGCGGTGATACCTGTCACATGATGCCGTGTATACGGCACGCTTTGGCACGGCGTGCCACGAAGCGGGGCCCGGCAGCAGGACCGAAAAGCGGGGCCTCACCGAGTTGGGGTTGACCCGGCGAGGCCCCTGAAACGGCCCCAAGGGGCCCAAGGCGGCTGATCTCCACCCCAATGGGGATCAGTCCACCCAACCGCGGAGACACGGCCGGACGGGCCGACGGTTTTCGGCCATCCGGGTCCTTCGTCCCCGCGGAGTCTTTTTGCCGAGCGTGGATGAATTCTGTGCGCCCTACACGTAACCCGGAGTGAACATGGGGCGTGGCGGCGTGGGCGGGGCGGGGTGGCGGGAGCGTGTGGGGGACCGGTCCGCGGAACGCCTGGGGTGGGGGCGCTCCGGACGGGGGCAGACCCGTGCCGCCCTCGTCCTGCGGGCCGGCAGCAGGCGTGACGGCCCTACGCGGGGGATACGGGGATGTCCCGGTACCTCTCCCTGGTTCCGGCGGCTTCCGCACGCGCCGCGGTGCCGGGCACGAGCCCCGGCGGCACCTGGTGGTGGTCCGGGGCCACGGCATGCACGTCGCCGTACCGCGAGGTCCCGGTGTCGAGCGTCGACTGGTTGACCAGGACGCCGTGGGGATCGCCGGCGGGGGCCCTCCGGACAGGTCCGGTGTGGCCGGTGTGCGCGGGGCGGTGCCGGGTGCCGTCGGCCGCGACGGTGCCCTTGCCCGTGGGGCCGCCGTCGGCGACGGAGCGAGGCCCGTACGGGTTCGGGTCGGGGGACGGAGGCGGACCGGCCGGCGTCGGGTGTTCCGTCGGGCCGTCGGAGGTCGCCCCGTCCGCCGAGGCGGAGCCCGCCGACTGCGGAGCCGTGGCGACGGGCGCGAGCGGCGCCTCCACGGACGGCGAGGGCAGCCCCGGCGACGAGGGCAGGCCCGGCGGCGACGGCGTTTCGGGCATCACGGGCAGCGCGGGCAGCGCGGGCAGCGCCGGCAGCGCCGGCAGCGCGGGCAGCGCGGGCAGCGCGGGCAGCGCGGGCAGCGCCGGCAGTGTGGGCAGCGCGGGCAGCGCCGGCAGTGTGGGCAGCGCGGGGAGGGACGGAAGCTGCGGCGACTGCGCGCGGGTTTCCGCCAACCCGTCGTTGACCGTGCCGACGAGTTTCCCGACCGGCCGCGTCACGACCTCGATCACCGGATACGTGATCGTCTTCGGGACGGAGACCGCACCGTGGTGCCCCGCCGGGTGCCCGACGGGCTTGTCCGTGGAGGGCGTCCGCGATGCCGTGGAAGTCGGCGATGCCGTGTGCTCCGTCGCGTGCGCCTGCTCCCCGCAGAGGAAGCCGAGTGCGAACAATCCGCCCACCAGCAGCGTGACGTGCAGCGCACGCCGTCCGGCCGCCGTGCGCAACACGCGCAGAGCGGCACCGGGCAGAGCTCCTGGCCGGGTCAAGAGGGGACGGATCCTCCGTGAGGCGGAACGGGTGACGGCGGCGTCGATCCTCGCACGCGACTGCCGCCGTTGCGCAAGCCCCCTGTTACCGATGGGTAGTCATGTCCGTTTTGGTGCTGCCGTTTTGGTGCTGCCGCTTTGACGTAGTCGGCGGCCCGCCGACGCCGATTTGATCCCGCCCTCGGGTTGTGCCCCTCCCGGTCCGTCCTGCGCAACTTCCCATGACTCTGCCGTGTCTCGCTCCGTGCCTCCCTCCCGTGCCTCCTGTCGATCGGTGCTCACTGACTGTCCGGCACCGGTATCGGCCGCTTCTCGATCGCCGCCGCCATCACCTCCGGGAACAGGTCGGGTGTGCAGGCGAACGCCGGTGCTCCCAGCGCGGCGAGCGCGGCCGCGTGCTCCCGGTCGTACGCGGGCGCCCCCTCGTCCGACAGCGCGAGCAGCGTCACGAACTGCACCCCCGACGCCTTCATCGCGGCCACCCGCTTGAGCATCTCGTTCCGTATCCCGCCTTCGTAGAGGTCGCTGATCAGCACGACCACCGTGTCCGCCGGCCGGGTGATCCGGGACTGGCAGTAGGCGAGCGCCCTGTTGATGTCCGTACCACCGCCGAGCTGTGTCCCGAAGAGGACGTCGACGGGGTCGTCGAGCAGGTCGGTGAGGTCGACGACCGCCGTGTCGAAGACGACGAGCCGCGTGCTGATCGACCGCATGGACCCCAGCACCGCTCCGAACACGGACGCGTGGACGACCGATGCCGCCATCGAGCCGGACTGGTCGATACAGAGGACGACCTCTTTCTTCACCGACTGCGAGGCACGCCCGTACCCGATGAGCCGCTCCGGCACGATCGTCCGGTACTCCGGCAGATAGTGCTTGAGGTTGGCCGCGATCGTGCGGTTCCAGTCGATGTCGTGATGGCGCGGCCGGCTGACGCGGGCGCTGCGGTCGAGGGCTCCGGTGAGCGTGGCCCGGGTGCGCGTGGCGAGCCGCTTCTCCAGGTCCTCGACGACCTTGCGCACGACGGCCCGCGCGGTCTCCTTCGTCGTCTCGGGCATCGCCTTGTTGAGCGAGAGCAGCGTGCCGACGAGGTGCACGTCGGCCTCCACCGCCGCCAGCATCTCCGGTTCCAGCAGGAGCGCGGAGAGCCCGAGCCGGTCGATGGCGTCACGCTGCATGACCTGCACGACGGAGGAGGGGAAGTACGTCCGGATGTCCCCGAGCCAGCGGGCCACGGACGGCGCCGACGCCCCCAGTCCCGCCGCACGGTCCCGCCCCGACCGCGGTCTGTCCCCTTTCCCGTAGAGCGCGGTGAGCGCTCCGTCCATCGCGGAGTCCTGACCGGACAGCGCGCACCCGGTGCCGTCGGCGGAGTCACCGCCGAGGACGAGCCGCCAGCGCCGCAGCCGCTCCCGCGCCGGGTCCGTGCGGTCCGTCGACTCGGTCGTCATGTGCCCACCCCCATCAGGTCGTCGTCCTCGGCCCGCTCGTCAGCGGTGTCCAGGCCGAGCAGCAGCCGCACCACCGGCTCCACGGCGTCCGCGCGCGCGGTGTCCGGTTCCGGGGCGAAGCCGGGTGGGCCGGAGCCCGTGGCGCCCTCCGCGCTCCGCCGTTCTCCGGGCCCGCGCCGCACCAGTTCGCCGAGTGCTCTGCGCACCCCCGGTTCGTACGCCGAGAAGGTGCGCCGCAGCAGCGGCAGTACGTCCGTGAACGCACTCGCCGGCACCCCGGTCAGCCAGCCGTCGACCAGGCCGAGCAGCCGTTCGTCGTGCACGAGGAGCATCCCGCCCCCGCCGCCGACGAACCCCTCGATCCACGCGGCCGCGTCGGCGGGGGGCGTTCCCGGTGACAGCGCGAGCCCCATGAGCCGTGCGGCCTCGCCCTGCGCCAGTTCCCCGTCGTCCAGCAGAAGCCGCACGGCCCGCCCCCGGACCACGCCGGGAACGGTGTCCCGCGCCGACAGCACCCTGAGCACCCCCTGCCAGCGCCCGCGCAGGTCGCCGTGGTGCGGTGCGGGATCCTCGGCCAGCAGGACCACCGCCCCGTGCACCGCGTCCACATGACACCGCATCTCCTCGGCCGCGTCGGTGTCGAGTCCTACGCAGGCCGGGGGCAGGCCGACGAAGATCCGCTCGGCGAGGCCGGCGGCGACCTCGGCGAGCGCCCCGGTGTCGGTGCCGCGTACGTCGCCGTAGCGCAGTGAGCGGACCAGGGCGGGCAAGGCCTGGGCGAGGTGACCGACGTCCGTGTCGAGGGCCGCGCGGTCGGCGAGGATCCGCATGACCGTGGGCAGCGCGTCGGGCAGGTCGGCCAGCAGGCAGTGCTCGGCGAGTGCGGTGACGTCGGCGAGGCTCCGCGCGCCGACGGCGTCCGCCTCCGCCTTCCCCGTCGCCGCCGCGGGCACGGTGGTCCCCCACACCCCGGCCTCGGCGACCCGGACCGACAGTTCCGGCTCCCAGCGCAGCCGCCATGTCTCCCGGAACGTGCCCGTGCTGCCCCGCGAGGCGGCAGGCTCGCCCCAGTCGACGCGCAGCAGCCGCAGCCGGTGCAGCAGTCTGCTGCGGCCCGCGTCGGTCTCCTTGCGCAGATCGAGCTCCAGCTCCCGCTCCAGCGCCTCCGGTTTCAGCCGGAGCCGACGCTGCGACCGGTCGAGGTCGCGCTGCAACGGCACCGCCGGTGCCGTCCGCGGCACCTCCCCCAGCACGTCCCCCACGACCAGCCGGTCGTGCACCAGCGCCAGCGGCACGTCCGATCCCTCGCACATCACCGCCCGTACGGCGTCGGTGGTCTCGCTCAGCCCGGGCAGCGGGCGGCCCCGCATGGCGGCGAGCGTCCCGGCGAGCCGCACCGCCTCGATGACGTGTGCGGAGGAGACGAGCCGGTCCTCCTCGCGGAGCAGTCCGGCGACCTTGGTCATCCACCGCTCCACCGGCCGGTCCGGCGCGCCGAACAGATGCCCGTACCAGCCAGGCGAGTCGATGCCCGCGCCGTACCCGCTGACCCGCGACAGTCTGCGGTGCGTCCACGGCACCCAGGTCAGGTCCGCCTTGACCTTGGGCAGCCCCTTCAGCAGCGCCCGGTCGGCGGCCGCGGTGGTCCTGCGCCGCAGCGCGGGCACGTGCCAGGCCCCGCACACCACGGCGACACCGTCGTCCCCGAACTCCCGCTGCGCCGCGCGCACCTGGAGCCGCATGTACGCCTCCCGCACGGGATCGCGGTCGTGGCCGCCGCCGCCGTACGTCTCCCGCAGCGCTCCCATGGCCTCCTCCAACGCCACGAACGGAGCGAACACGTCCCCCTCCCCCGCACCCCGATGCTCGACGACGTCCTCCCACCAGCGCTCGGGATCGTCGTGTCCGGCGACCGAGGCGAGCACGCCGAGCGGGTCGATCCGGACGTCGGAGGCGGAGGCGCGCTGCGCGCCCTCCCCTTCTTCGCGCTCCTTGGCGTGGCCTTGTTCGCGTTCCCTGTCCCCGCCTTCCTCCCGCTCGGTGACCTCCCCCTGTTCACCGTCGTCGTCCGGCTCCCTCACCCACGCCAGGCTGTGGGTGGCGGGCAGGTCGATGAAGCGGGCCGTCACCCCGTGTTCCAGGGCCCAGCGGATCGCCACCCACTCCGGGGAGAACTCGGCCAGCGGCCAGAACGCCGAACGGCCGGGCTCGTCCACGGCGTGGGCGAGGAGGGCGACCGGCGGCCGCATGTCCTCGTCGGCGGCCAGCGGGATCAGGGCGTCGGCCTCGGGCGGCCCCTCGATCAGCACCGCTCCCGGCCGCGCCGCCTCCAGCGCCGCCCGTACGGCCCGCGCCGACCCCGGCCCGTGGTGCCGTACGCCGAGCAGCAGCGGGCCCGGCCCCGCACCGGTCGTCATCCCACTCCCCTTTCCGCTCCCCCTTGTTCTCGCCGTCCCGGGACCCTGACCCGGACCGGGAACCTCCGCCACGCGCCGTTCACCCGCTCACCTCCCGGCAGGCCCGGTAGAAGTCCTTCCAGCCGTCCCGCTCGCGTACGACCGCTTCCAGGTACTCCTGCCAGACGACCCGGTCGGCGGCCGGGTCGCGGACCACGGCGCCGAGGATGCCCGAGGCGACATCGCCCGCCCTCAGCACGCCGTCGCCGAAGTGGGCGGCCAGCGCCAGGCCGTTGGTGACGACGGAGATCGCCTCGGCGGTGGACAGCGTGCCGCTGGGCGACTTCACCTTCGTCCGGCCGTCGGCGGTGACGCCGTCGCGCAGTTCGCGGAAGACGGTCACGACACGGCGGATCTCGTCGATGCCGTCGGGCGCGGCCGGCAGGTCGAGAGAGCGGCCGATCTGGTCGACGCGACGCGCGACGATGTCGACCTCCATCTCGACGCTCTCCGGCAGTGGCAGCACCACCGTGTTGAAGCGGCGGCGCAGCGCGCTGGACAGCTCGTTGACCCCGCGGTCGCGGTCGTTGGCCGTGGCGATCAGGTTGAACCCCCGGATCGCCTGCACCTCCTGGCCCAGTTCCGGTATCGGCAGGGTCTTCTCGGACAGGATCGTGATGAGCGTGTCCTGTACGTCCGCGGGGATACGGGTCAGCTCCTCGACGCGGACGGTCATCCCCTCCGCCATGGCCCGCATGACGGGGCTGGGCACGAGGGCGTCGCGGCTCGGGCCGTGGGCGAGCAACTGCGCGTAGTTCCAGCCGTAACGGATCGCCTCCTCCGGGGTGCCGGCCGTGCCCTGCACCAGCAGGGTGGAGTCGCCGCTGACCGCCGCGGCCAGGTGCTCGGAGACCCAGGTCTTCGCGGTGCCGGGCACACCGAGCAGGAGCAGGGCGCGGTCGGTGGCGAGGGTGGTGACGGCGACCTCGACGAGGCGGCGCGGGCCCACGTACTTCGGCGTGATCACCGTGCCGTCGGGCAGGGTGCCGCCGAGCAGATAGGTGGCCACCGCCCACGGCGACAGCTTCCAGCGGGCCGGACGCGGACGGTCGTCCTGACCGGCCAGCGCCGCGAGTTCGGCGGCGAAGGCGTCCTCGGCGTGCGGCCGCAACACCCCGCCGGTCTCTTGCGCGGGCGGATCGACCACCGACGGTTCCACGGACACAGTCATGGCTGAGGCCCCCTCCAGCTCGGCCGGTTCGGATCTGGTGTCCACCGTGCACCACGGCACTGACAACGCGTTCCGACCTGCGCGAACGCCCCGCGATCCGGCTCGGGGGGCCGATTGTCAGTGGGGGGATCTACCTTCGATGACATGACTCAGCAGGGGGTGCGCTGGACGGCGGACCAGGTGCTGGCACTGGCACCTGACGCCGCTTCACGCAAGGCGGGGAGCAAGCTCGGCGCGGCCGGGCCGTGGTCCGAGGCGGGCAGCTCCGACGAGGGGGCGGTGTGGGGACTGTGCAAGGGCAGCGGCAGCAAGCCGTACCAGACGGTGGTCGACGTCGCGGACGCGTCCGGCCCGGCGTACAAGTGCGGTTGTCCGAGCCGCAAGTTCCCGTGCAAGCACGCGCTCGGGCTGCTGCTGCTCTGGGCGGGCGCGGACGGCGCGGTGCCGCCGGGACAGCCGCCGGCCTGGGCCGGGGAGTGGCTGGAGGGGAGAAGGAAGCGGGCGCAGGACAAACGGACGGCACCCGCCGGGAGTTCCGCGCCCGGGACCGGTGATCCCGAGGCGGCACGGCGCAGGGCGGAGCGCCGGGCCGAGCGGATCACGGCGGGGGCGACGGAGCTGGAGCAGCGGCTGACGGACCTGCTGCGCGGCGGCCTGGCCACGGCGGAACAGGCGGGGTACGGGCTGTGGGAGGAGACGGCGGCCCGCATGGTCGACGCGCAGGCGTCCGGGCTGGCCGCCCGGGTGCGGGAGTTGGGGGCGATCCCGGCGTCCGGACCCGGCTGGCCCGTGCGTCTGCTGGAGGAGTGCGCGCTGCTCCATCTCCTCGACCAGGGCTGGCTGCGCCGCGAGCGGCTGCCGGACGGCCTGGCGGCGACGGTCCGCTCCCGAGTCGGCCTGTCCGGCCCGGCGGACGGCCCACCGCTGCGCGACCACTGGCTGGTCCTCGCCCAGTACGACACGGCGGACCCGAAACTGACGACCCGCCGGATCTGGCTGCACGGCACCGCGTCGCGGCGCACGGCACTGCTCCTCTCTTACGGTGCCGCCGGCCGGGCACCCGAACTCGCGCTGCCGGTGGGCCTGTCCCTCGAGGCGGAGGTGTCCGCCTATCCGGGTGCCGGGCAGCCACGGGTGGCCCTGGGCGAACAGTTCACGCCCCCCGCCCCGACGGCGGTGCGGCCACCGGGAATGACGACGACGCAGGCGGCGGAGCGCTACGGCGCGGCCCTGCGGGACGACCCCTGGCTTGACTCGGTCCCGGTGACGCTGGACCGGGTGATACCGGTCCCGGACGGCGAGTCCTGGCAGCTGGCGGACGCCGACGAGGACACGGCCCTGCCGCTCACCCCCACCGCCCTGTCCCGTCCGGGCCTGTGGCGCCTGGTCGCCCTCTCGGGCGGGGGCCCCGTCAAGGTCTTCGGCGAGTGCGGCCACCGGGGCTTCACTCCGCTCACGGTCTGGCCGGACGACCGGGGCGAGGCGGTGTCGCTGTGCTGAAACACCGGTCACCTCGCGGCCCCCGACTGCGGGCTCACGGCCATCGACCGTGGACGCCGAACCCGGATCTCCGGACACACAGCACCTGTCCGCGAGCGCCCGCCCCCCGTCTCCGGACGCACAGCCACCATCCGTGGACATCCCACCCCCACCTCCGGACGCGCAACCCCCATCCACGGACGCCCGACCCCCACCTCCAGACACACAACCCCCGTCCACGGAAAGGACCCGCATGAACCGGACGCCCGCTCCCGTGGACCCGCCCGCGCCGGGCGCCTGGGAGGATCTGGTCACCACCGCGCTGCTGGGCACGGACCGGCGCACACCCCGTAGCCCGCGTACGCCTGTCGCCTCCGTGCCGGGCCGAGGCCGAGACGCGCCGACGGCGCTGTTGGACGCGGCCGCCGTGGCGACCGTACGACGGCGGGCCGGGCTGCGGCCCGCCCGCGCGGCACGGCGCCCGGAACCGGCTCCCGTCGACCCACGCCCGGCGCTGCCCGGCGCGGCGGCCCGCAGACTGACCATGCTGCTGGCCGACCGTTCCGGCGCGGGCGCTACAGGCCGCAGGGGTACGGCACCGGACCTGATGGAGCTGCTGCCCCAGTGGCTCACGGTGGCGAACTCCCAGGGATTCGCCGCGCCGCCGCAGGCGTTGCCCGCGCTGCTGGACGCGGCCCGCGGCCGTACGGACCTGCGGCCGGCGGCGCTGACGTTCGCTGGTCCGCGCGCCATGTGGCTGGCCCGGCTGAACCGGGACTGGCGGTTCGCCCTGCGCGCGGCCCCGGGCGGCGGTGCGGACCTGCCGGGCCCCGAGGAGAGCGACAGGATCCGGCAACTGTGGGAGGAGGGTCTGTTCGCCGAGCGGGTCGCCCTGCTGTCGGCGATCCGGGCCCGCGAGCCCGCGGCGGCGCGCGACCTGCTCGCGACGACCTGGGCGACGGAGCGTGCGGAGGACCGGCTGATGTTCCTGGACTCCCTGCGCACGGGCCTCGGTCCGCGGGACGAGCCCTTCCTGGAGCAGTCCCTGGCCGACCGGAGCCGGAACGTGCGGGCGACGGCGGCGGAGCTGCTGTCGGCGCTGCCGGGTTCGGCGCTGGCCGCGCGGATGGCGGTGCGGGCCGGGGCGTGTGTGGCCGTGGACCACATGCGGGCCGCGCCGATGCTGACGGTGGAGGCGCCGCACGAGTGCGGCCCGGACATGGAACGCGACGGTGTCGTGGCCAAGGCGCCGGCAGGCCGCGGGGAAAGGTCCTGGTGGCTGGGCCAGCTGGTGGAGGCGGCGCCGCTCGCCACCTGGTCCGCGCGGCTCGGCGGACGCTCCCCGCGGGAGATCGTGGCGCTGCCGGTGGCGGACGACTGGCAGGGCGAGCTGCACGCGGCGTGGTGCCGGGCGGCGGTGCGTCAACGGGACGCCGGGTGGGCGCGAGCCCTGCTGGGGGTGGCGTCGGCGCCCGAGGCGGGCGGGCCGGGGGCGGTGTCCCTCGCCGAGCGGGCGAAGCTGCTGGCCACGCTGTCAGCGGGCGAGCGGGCCGGGTGGGTCGCCGGGTTCATCGCCGCGCACGGGCTGTCCGAGGCGTTCCAGCTGCTCGGGGTGTGCGCGGTGCCGTGGGCGGAGCCGCTCGGGCGGGCGGTGGTCGACGCGCTGAACATCGCGCGGGACGCCGGAAGCTACCCGTGGAGCTTCAGCGGGGTGATGGGACTGGCCGAGCGCTGTCTCGACCCGGCCGAGGCGAGCCGGCTGGACGGCCTGCTGGCGATACCCGACGAGTCGGAGGACGCGTCGCCGGGAGCCGGGGGGTACTGGGCGGAGGCGTTCCAGCGCCTGGTCACCACCTTGCGCCTGCGCGCGGCGATGGCGCAGGAGCTGGGGGCGGCCGTCTCGTACCACCCCGACACCCACCGACCGTAGGGGAGCCGCTACGCGCCCGCGGGCTGTCGTACGTTCGCCCGGACCCAGTCCACGATCGACGCCGTCGTCGCCCCGGGCGTGAAGATCTCCGCGACGCCCTTCTCCTTCAGCGGCGGGATGTCCGCCTCGGGGATGATCCCGCCGCCGAAGACGAGGATGTCCTCCGCGTCCCGCTCCTTGAGCAGGTCGATCACGGCGCCGAAGAGCGTGTTGTGGGCGCCGGAGAGGATGGACAGCCCGATCGCGTCGGCGTCCTCCTGGATCGCGGTGTCGACGATCTGCTCCGGAGTCTGGTGGAGCCCGGTGTAGATGACCTCCATGCCCGCGTCGCGCAGGGCCCGCGCGATCACCTTGGCCCCGCGGTCGTGGCCGTCGAGCCCCGGCTTGGCCACCACGACGCGGATCGGACCGGCTGCCACACCCATCACTGCCTCCATGAAGCGAATGCATTCATCCCTGCAGACGAGTACCGCACAGGCCGCACCGCAAGGGAAGTGAACGAACGTTATCGCCAGCATCCCGTAACCGGCAGTTTCGCGGAGGCGACCGAGGGGGAAATCACACGATGGGACACGTTCGCCGCGCACCTTCCGAGTCTCCGCGGCCCACGAGCCGCATGCTCCTGCGGCCCAGGGCCCGGAGGGAAACCGCGCAAGGGAGCCGCAACGAGGTCGCCGTGCCACCGCGCCGCAAGGCCGCGCGCCGTGGCGGTGCGGCGAGTCGACACAGGAACGCCGGGCATACAGAAGCGCACCAGAGCACCCAGCACACGAGACACGGAGCACGCACAGCAGCACAGAGAGCGCAGAACGCACAGAGAGCGCAGAGCACGGCCCTCGGGGCCGCGAAGAACACGGCTCTCAGAGCCACAGAGCACGAGCCGCACGGAACGACAGCGCACCCGGCGCACCCCGTACCGACAGCCTCAGCGACTTCCACGAGAGCACACGGGGGACAGAGACGTCCTCGGTGTGCCGACAGGAGGTCGGCCATGAAGGTCACCCGGGCGCTGCCGCCCTTTCTGCCCCTCTGTCAATGGCTTCTGCCGACCAGGCTGGCGGGGCTCTCCGTCACTCTGCTGAAGGCCACCGCCCTGGAGATCGCGATCCTGGCGGGGCACCTCCTTCTCTATCCCTCCGGCATCGCCCAGGAGCGGCACGCCTCGGCGGCCCCGGACATCCCGGACGCCCTGGCCACCCCTCAGCTGCCGACCCGCTCCGACCCCCCTGTCGTCCTGCTGCACGGTTTCATCGACAACCGCTCCGTGTTCGTCCTGCTGCGCCGCAGTCTGGCCCAGCACGGCCGTCACCAGGTGATGTCCCTCAACTACTCGCCGCTCACCTGCGACATCCGCACCGCCGCGGAACTGCTCGGCCGGCACATCGAGGAGATCTGCGCGCGCACGGGCAGCGAGCAGGTCGACATCGTCGGACACAGCCTCGGCGGACTGATCGCGCGGTACTACGCGCAGCGGCTCGGCGGCGACCTGCGCGTGCGCACCCTGGTCACGCTCGGCACCCCGCACGCCGGCACCCGGGTCGCGCCGCTGGCGAACGCCCACCCCATCGTGCGCCAGATGCGCCCCGGCTCGGAGGTCATTCAGGAGCTGGCCCTGCCCGCGCCCGGCTGCCGTACGCAGTTCGTCAGCTTCTGGAGCGACCTCGACCATGTGATGGACCCGCTGGAGGCCGCCTGCATCGACCACCCTGATCTGCTGGCGCACAACGTGCGGGTGAGCGGGATCGGTCATCTCGCCCTGCCCGTGCATCCGGCGGTCGCGACCGGCATACGACAGGCTCTCGACACCGCACGGGAGCCGGTGGTGGACGTCGGCGCCGGCACCGGCGCGCACACCGGTGACGCGACCGTGGCGTGAGAGCCGACGGAGATAACAGACATAGGGCGCACTTCACCCTGACAGTGGCCCGGCGCGGTCGACTCAGCGGGGTCTGAGGGCGCCTCGAACTCGAACAATCCTCGAACACAAGGCCAAAGTCGTGCCCGCAGTCCCCCGAAACACGGCCGAATGCCCGTTTCCTGCGCGCACGAAACCTGCCGAAGATTGTCGTGCCCGCGTACCGCCGGGTACAGTCACCGCACTGCTCTGGCAGCCCCTGTTGTCGAGGCGAAAGAGAAGTTGGTGAACGACCGTCACCCGTCGGGGACCATGACCACCCCGGCTCCGGCTTCCGACGCCGCCGCGGCGCACTACGCGCCGTACGGCACCGAGGAAGCCCAGTACGGCGACTTCACCACGTACGGCGTCGGCTACGACGCGAACGGTTTCGGCACCGGCAGCTTCGACACCGGCGCCCACGCGACCGCGGCCTTCGCGAGCGACCCCCTCTTCGGTGATCTCCCCGGCAACAGCCACGACTTCGGCTCCCACGACCTCGGCTCCTACGACTCCGGCACCGCCTATGCCACCGGCGCGTACGACGGTGGGCACGGCGCGGGGCACGGCACCGGTCATGAGACCGGCGCGTACGACGCGAGCCAGTGGTCGACCGACGCGCACCAGACCCTGAACTACGACCCGTACGCGGCCCAGCACCACGCCGCCTACGACACGGGCGCGTACGAGACGACCGCCTGGTCCGCCGAACACCAGCAGCTGTCCACCGTCCCGCCGCAGGCCACGGCCTCCGACGCCTCCGGCGAGTGGGACACGAACACCTGGGTGCAGGCAGACGCGCCCGAGGCTCTGGCCGACCCGACCCAGCAATGGGAATGGGGCACGCAGGCCTTCGACACCGGCGCCTACGACGCCACGCAGTGGAACACGGACGGCGACGAGTCACCCGCCCCGGACGGCGAACCGGCCGAGGCGGCGGACGAGTCGGACTCCACCGGCGAACTCCCCGCCGTGGCGCCGCTCCTCGACGACCAGGAGGAGATCGCCCCGGTCCCGGCCCCGCGTGCGGCGTCCCGCTCCCGCCGCCGTCCGCCCCCGAAGCGTTCCGCGCTGCTGACGGTGGCGGTGCCCTCGGTGTGTGTGATGGGTGTCGCCGGAATCGCGGCCGCCTCCGTCGGCACCATGACGGACGACGGCAAGGAGACGACGGCGTCGGCGTCGGACGCGCAGGCGGTGAAGCCGTCCGCCGCCAACAACAAGCTGGACGTCCAGCTCGAAAGCCTCTCCGCCGGCGCGGACGACTTCCGCGACCGGGCCAGCCGGACGCAGGAGCGCATCGACCTCAAGGCCCAGCAGGTCGCCGAGAAGAAGAGGGCGGCGGCGGAGGCGGCCCGCAAGGAGCGGCTGCGGCCCAAGTACGCCCTCCCGGTCGAACAGCAGGGCCTCAGTGCCTACTTCGGCCAGGCCGGTGTCAACTGGATGTCGGTGCACACCGGCATCGACTTCCCGGTCTCCTACGGCACCTCGGTGATGTCCGCGACCGACGGAACCGTCCGGACGCAGTGGAACAGCGCCTACGGCAACATGATGATCGTGACGGCGATGGACGGCACGGAGACCTGGTACTGCCACCTCTCCACCTACCGCGTCGCCTCCGGTACGACGGTGAAGGCCGGCGACCCGATCGCGTACTCGGGGAACTCGGGCAACTCGACCGGTCCGCACCTGCACTTCGAGGTCCGGCCCAGCGGCGGCTCGGCGATAGACCCGCTCCCCTGGCTGCGCAGTCACGGCCTCGACCCGACGTAGACCCGGCCGCGCCGAGCGTCCCCACGCTGCACATCCCACGCGACGCGCGCGTGGGGAGTACCCACGAAGCCCCCGGCACAGCGCCGGGGGCTCACCTCGTGGCCGTCAGAGCTTCTCCACCGGCGCGTACCGCAGCAGCAGCCGCTTCGGCTTGGTGTCCCCGAAGTCGATCGTCGCCTCGGCGTTCCCGCCCGTGCCCTTCACCCCGACGACCGTGCCGAGCCCGAACTGGTCGTGCGTGACGCGGTCACCGACGGCCAGGGCCACCACCGGCTTCTCCGCGGCCCTGCGCGTGGCGAAGCCGGACGCGCCCGCCGCCGACGAACGCGAGCGCGACGACGACAGCGACGACGCGAGCCCCGCGGCCGGTCCGGAGGACAGCGGCGCCGTGGCCCCGGTCCGCTTCCACTCCAGGTGGGCCGGCGGGATCTCCTCCAGGAACCGGGAGGGCGGGTTGTACGACGGCTGCCCCCAGGCGCTGCGCATCGCCGACCGCGTGAGGTAGAGCCGCTCCCGCGCGCGGGTGATCCCGACGTACGCCAGGCGGCGCTCCTCCTCCAGTTCCTTGGCCTGGCCGAGGGCGCGCATGTGCGGGAAGACGCCGTCCTCCATGCCGGTCAGGAAGACGACCGGGAACTCCAGGCCCTTGGCGGTGTGCAGGGTCATCAGCGTGATGACGCCGTCGCCGTCCTCCTCGTCGGGGATCTGGTCGGAGTCGGCGACCAGGGCGACCCGCTCCAGGAAGTCGGAGAGCCCGCCCGCCGCCTCGCCCTCACCGGACTCCTGCTCGAATTCCAGCGCGACGGCGGCGAGTTCCTGGAGGTTCTCGATGCGGGTCTCGTCCTGCGGGTCGGTGGAGGCCTGCAACTCGGCCAGGTATCCGGTCCGTTCGAGGACGGCCTCCAGGACCGTCGCCGGGCCCGCGCCGGACTCGACGATCGTACGGAGATCCTCCATCAGCGCGTTGAAGCGCTGCACGGCGTTCGTGGAGCGCGCGGCCATGCCGTAGGCCTCGTCGACGCGTCGCAGCGCCTGCGGGAAGCTGATCTTCTCGCGCTGGGAGAGCGCGTCGATCATCGCCTCGGCGCGCTCGCCGATACCGCGCTTGGGCACGTTGAGGATGCGGCGCAGCGGGACCGAGTCCTCCGGGTTGGCCAGGACGCGCAGGTAGGCCAGGACGTCCCGGACCTCCTTGCGCTCGTAGAAGCGGACGCCGCCGACGACCTTGTAGGGCAGGCCGACGCGGATGAAGATCTCCTCGAAGACACGGGACTGGGCGTTGGTGCGGTAGAACACGGCGACGTCGCCGGACTTCGCCTGCCCGGCGTCCGTGAGACGGTCTATCTCGTCGGCGACGAACTGCGCCTCGTCGTGCTCGGTGTCGGCGACGTACCCGGTGATGCTCGCGCCCGCGCCCGCGTTGGTCCACAGGTTCTTGGGGCGGCGGGACTCGTTGCGCTCGATGACGGCGTTGGCGGCGGAGAGGATCGTCTGCGTGGAGCGGTAGTTCTGCTCCAGCAGGATCGTCGTCGCGTTCGGGTAGTCCTCCTCGAACTGGAGGATGTTGCGGATGGTCGCGCCGCGGAAGGCGTAGATCGACTGGTCGGCGTCACCCACGACGCACAGTTCGGCGGGCTGGAGGTCGAACTCGCCAGGCGGCACGTCCACGGGGTGCTCGGCGGTGCCGACGAGCTCGCGCACCAGGGCGTACTGGGCGTGGTTGGTGTCCTGGTACTCGTCGACGAGCACGTGCCGGAAGCGACGGCGGTAGTGCTCGGCGACGTCCGGGAACGCGCGCAGCAGATTGACCGTCGTCATGATCAGGTCGTCGAAGTCGAGCGCGTTGGCCTCGCGCAGCCGCGACTGGTACATGGCGTAGGCCTGGGCGAGGGTCTTCTCGAAGCCGTCGGTGGCCTGGGCGGCGAAGTCCTCCTCGTCGATCAGCTCATTCTTCAGGTTGGAGATCTTGGCGCTGAAGGACTTCGGCGGGAAGCGCTTGGGGTCGAGGTCCAGGTCCCGGCAGACCAGGGCCATCAGGCGCTTGGAGTCTGCGGCGTCGTAGATCGAGAAGGACGACGTGAAGCCGAGCTTCTTGCTCTCGCGGCGCAGGATGCGCACGCACGCGCTGTGGAAGGTCATCACCCACATCGCGTTCGCGCGCGGGCCGACGAGGTGCTCGACGCGCTCCTTCATCTCGCCCGCGGCCTTGTTGGTGAAGGTGATCGCGAGGATCTGGCCCGGATGCACGTGCCGCTCGCCGAGCAGGTGGGCGATGCGGTGGGTGAGCACGCGGGTCTTGCCGGACCCCGCGCCGGCCACGATGAGCAGCGGGGTGCCGGAGTGGACGACGGCCGCGCGCTGGTTCTCGTTCAGCCCCTCCAGCAGGGAGGCCGGGTCGATCGCCGGGCGTGGGGCGCCGTCGCGGTAGTAGGCGTCCCGGTCCGGCGGCGCGTCGAACTTCCCGCCGAACAGGTCGTCCGGAATCGGCTCCGGTACGTGCTCGTCCTCGGGCGGCGGCGGGGGTTCCTCCCCATGGGCCCGGGGGGCCTGGAGATCCGCCAGGAAGCTGTCGTCAAAGAGGCTGCTCATCGCTCTCCGAGTCTAGGGCGCCCCACCGACAACCCGCCGCCGCCCTGAGAACATCCCCCCGGAATCGGGCGCCCGGCACCTTTTCACCTTCCGGAACGGCCCCGACACCGTCCGCGATCGACTTGCCCCCCGGCAGCGCGACCGAAGCATCATCCGCCCACTTACGGACACATCACCAGAAAAGCCACTGATCAATCAAGGTGAACAACATCCTGACCTGAGGTCACGAAAATGTATCGGACATATCACCCATCAACCTTCACAGAGGCCACACGAGTTGGCTAGCGTGCCCAACAGGCCGCACGACCCCCTCCGGCGAACCTCGCCGGGCCGCGCGGCCCTCCGCCGAGTTCGGTACGCCCCCGCGGCGACCGGAGCCGGGGACCCAACCGAGACCCGGGGTGAATCGGCCCGGCTTCCCGTCGGGGAGCGGCCGTAGGGCAACCCTTCCGATCCATCCGCCCGAACCCGACAGCTAACCCGGTAGGCGGAACGTGGAAGGAGTCGCCTCCCTTGGCGTCGCACCGCAAGTCGCGTCCAGCAGCTACGCGCGTAGCAGGCATACGGACCCCCGCCCTCGCCACGGCGGCACTCACCTCCGTCGCCCTGCTCTCCCAGACCGCCGACGCCACCCCCTCGGCCGACGACGGCAAGCCGAGCCTCGAAGAGGTCGAGAAGAAGGTGGACGACCTGTACCGCCAGGCGGAGTCGGCGACCGAGAGGTACAACGCGGCCAAAGAGCAGTCAGGCAAGCAGCGCAAGCGCGTGGACACCCTCCTCGACAACGTCGCCCGGCGCACCCAGAAGCTCAACGAGGCACGCGAGGAGCTCGGCTCCTTCGCCGCGGCGCAGTACCGCACCGGCGCCACCGCGCCCGACACCGCGACCCTCCTGCTCGCGGACTCCCCGCAGGACTACTTCGACCAGGCTCAGCTGATGAGCCGCCTGACCACGCGCCAGAAGGGCGCGGTCGACGACTACGTCACCGAACAGTCCGCGACGATGAAGAAGCGCCAGGAGGCCGCCGAGAGCCTACGGACGCTCACCGACTCGCAGGACGACCTGAAGACGGCCAAGGCGACCGTCCAGCGGAAGCTCGCCGACGCGCGCGTGCTGCTGTCGAAGCTGACGGCGCAGGAGAAGGCCCGGCTGGCCGAGATCGAGAAGCGGCAGCAGGCGGAGGCCGCGCGCAAGGCGGCGGAACTCGCGAAGCGGCAGGCAGCGGTGGCGGCAGCGGCCGCGCGGGAGAGCACGGCGGCACCGGGCTCGGACCCGTCCGCCTCCTCTTCCTCGTCGTCGTCCTCGTCCTCGTCCTCGTCCGGGGCCGACTCCCCTTACGGCACCAAGGCCGAGAAGGCGCTCGCCTTCGCCCGCGCGCAGATCGGCAAGCCCTACGTCTGGGGCGCGACGGGACCCGGCTCCTACGACTGCTCCGGCCTCACCCAGGCCGCCTGGAAGGCCGCCGGCGTCACCCTCCCGCGCACCACCTACGACCAGGTGAACGCCGGCACCACCGTCTCCCTCTCCGCCGCCCAGCCCGGTGACCTGGTCTTCTTCTACGACGACGTCAGCCATGTGGGCGTCTACATCGGCAACGGGATGATGATCCACGCCCCCAAGCCCGGCGCGTACGTCCGCGAGGAGTCGATCTACTACGACGGCGAGTCGGGGATCCACAGCGTGGTGCGCCCCGCCTGACGAGCCTGCCTGCGCCCGCGCGTACTTTCGGGCGCCCGCGCGCGTGCCCCGCTCGCAACACGCGCGGTGCTCCTTAGCATCGGCCGCATGCCGCGTACCTCCCCCCTTCGCGCCTGGTGGGCGCACGGCCGGCCGGCGGCCGGGGCCGCCGTGCTGGCGACCGGCATCCTGTCGGTCGCGCTCCAGCTGACGGGGTACGAGGTCCTGTCCCGGACCGCCCTGGTGCTCGCCTGCGCCGCCTGGCTGGCACTGGCGGCGGGCTTCGCCGTACAGCTGCTGTGGGCGCGGGAGAACTGGGTGAGCTGCGCGTGCACGCCCGCCGCGCTCACCTCGGTCGCCGCGACCGCCGTGCTCGGCACCCGCTTCTCGGTGCTGGGCCGGCAGACCCTGGCCGAGGCTCTGCTGGCCCTCGCCGCTGTGCTGTGGCCGGTGCTGCTCGTCGTCGTCCTACGGCACTGGGAGCGCCGTATGCCGGGGGCGGTGTTCCTCGGCTGCGTGGCCACGCAGGGGCTCGCGGTGCTCTGCGCCACCCTCGCCGGGGCCCTGTCGACGGCCTGGCTCGCGCATGCGGCGCTGGTGCTGTTCCTGTGCGGACTGGTGCTCTACTGCCTGGGCCTGGCCCACTTCGACCTGCGTCAGGCCGTCGAGGGGGCCGGCGACCAGTGGGTGGCCGGCGGGGCGCTCTCCATCTCGGCGCTGGCGGGGGCGCGGCTGCTCGCGGCCGACGGTCCGCGCCTGTACCTGTGGAACGACGACGACCGTGGCGCCCTGCGCGTCATGACCGTCGGCCTGCTGGCGCTCGACGTGTGCTGGTACGTCGTCCTGCTGGCGGCCGAGCTGCTGCGGCCGAGGCTGGGCTACGACGTGCTCCGGTGGTCGACCGCGTTCCCGATGGGGATGACGGCGACGGCGGCGCTGTCCGTCGCCTCGGCCGTCGGCGTCCCGTGGCTGAAGGCGGTCGGGGAGGTACTGCTGTGGATCGCCGTGGCGGTCTGGCTCGCGGTGGCCGTGGCGGCGGTCCGGGCGGCCTCGGGGGCCGTCCGTGCCGGCGTCACGTCCACAGCACCGCGATGAAGACGTTCGCCGTGGTCAGCAGGCCCACCAGGCCGAACAGGCCCTTGTCCACCTTCTCGTCGTCCCGCTTCACGTAGACGAGGCCCAGGATCACGATCAGCAGGGCCAGCTTCACCCCGATCTTGATGTTGTTGACCGGCTGGTCGTCCGCCTGGTTGAGGCCGACCAGGATCACCCCGGTGACCAGCATCGTCGCCGCGCCGTGCAGCATCGCGGGGACGAAGCGGGCGGTCCCCCGGCCCATCGCCTTCAGCTGGGTGAGGAAGCCGCCCAGGAGCGAGGCGATGCCGATGATGTGCAGGCCGACGAAGAGATGGATGAGTACGTCCATGAGGCCGGAGCCTAACGAGGGCCCCCCGTGCCGCCCGACACCGGGCCACCGCCTCCGGCGGCGACTGCATATATGCGCCATAGCACCGCGCCACCCGAACGTGTCCGGGAATCCCGACATCGGTCATCACACTGCGTGAAGTCGACGGCTCCGCGCCGAGAGCCCCGCCACTTGAGGTCACCGTTCGATCCGCTCGCGCCAGTTCCGCACATGACGTTACCCAACCGACACAGACGGGTTTAGCGTCCTCCCCCAGGTGACCGGCTCCCCACCGCCGCCCGGGCCAGGGGCGGCAGTCGGACACCACCGCCGAGAAGGTCCGGCGGCGGCTCGCTCCCCCTGTGCGGGCCGTCGCCGGACGCGTGGACCGCCTTCCGGCGGACGCGCGTCCGCTCCCCTGGCGGCCGTGCGTCCGCCGGGCGGTCCCACGGATGAGGCGGTCGTACGAAAGGACGTGCAAGTCCACGTGGCAGCGCACCGCAAGCCCCGCCGGCGCTCGCTCAGCGGCAATACGGCCCGTACCGCCGCCACCCTCGCCCTCGCGGGCGCGGCGACCGCGACGGCGTTCGACGGGACCGGTCAGGCCGCACCGAATCTGACACCGGCGCAGGTCAAGGCCAAGGTGGACAAGCTGTACCAGGAAGCCGAGGCGGCCACCGAGAAGTACAACGGCGCGCAGGAGAAGGCGCAGGCGGCCGAGAAACGGCTGGCGTCGCTGCGGGACGAGGCGGCCCGCCGGGAGGACCGGCTCAACTCGGCGCGGGACGCGCTGGGATCGCTCGCCGCGGCCCAGTACCGCGACGGCGGCATCGACCCCGCACTGCGACTCGCGCTCTCCGACGACCCCGACCGGTACCTCGACGGAGCCGCCTTCGCCGAACGGGCCGGCGACCGCCAGGCGGGCGCCGTCGCCCGCGTCCGTAAACAGTTGCGGGAGATCGAGCGGTTACGCGGCGCCGCACGCGTCGAACTGACCTCGCTCAGGTCACGCCAGGCGGAGCTGCGGCGGAACAAGGAGACGATCACCGGGAAACTGGACGAGGCGCGTCAGCTGCTGTCGCGGCTGTCGGCCGCGGACCGCGCGAACCTGGCGACGGCGGCAGGCTCCGGCCGGGCCTCGCGGGCGTCGACGGCCGGACGTGACAGCCTGGCGGCACCCGGGAGCACGACGGCCACGTCCGCCGCGCCCAACTCCCGCGCGGCGGACGCCGTCTCCTACGCCTACTCGAAGCTCGGCAGCCCCTATGTGTGGGGCGCCACCGGACCGGACGCCTTCGACTGCTCGGGCCTCGCCCAGGCCGCGTACCGCGCCGCCGGCCTCTCCCTGCCCCGCACGACGTACGCGCAGATCGACGCGGGCCGCCGGGTCTCCCGCTCCGAACTGCTCCCGGGCGACCTGGTGTTCTTCTACTCGGGTATCACCCACGTAGGGATCTACGTCGGCGACGGACAGATGATCCACGCCCCGAACCCCTCGGCGCCGGTACGGCTGGCGCCCATCGACCAGATGCCGTTCGCGGGGGCCACCCGGGTCGTGTGACGTGACCGCGACGGGTGTGACGGGTACCGCGAGCCCCGCCTGCCGGGTGCCGTGTGTGAGGGGAGAACCAAAGGGCCTGAAGGGGGTCGAGAGCCGCTCGGGGATGGCCTGATGAGGCCGGGCGGGGCGGCGCCGGGACGGGCATGAGCGCGGCGGCACGGTAGCGTCGGCGCGCGGGATGGCGGTGTGCCTCCCGTACGCAGTCCGCCGATCCGTCGCCGTCCCGGCGCCGTCCGAAAGGGTGCCGATGTCCTCGTCCACGCTGCCGCCGCCCCCGCCGCCCGCGCACGTGCGGACCTGGCCGGACCGGGGAGCGCTGCTGGCCGACCGGGGGCGAGTGCTGGAGGAGCTGCGGCGGCGCAGCCTCGGCGTGCACCGGGTGCTGCTGCTGTGGCTGCTGGCGCTCGCGGCGATCATCGGCTGGTCGCTGCTGGTGCTGCCGCTCCAGCAGTTCGAGGAGGAGGACCCGACGGGGCTCGTCCTCGGACCCGTATTCCTGCTCCTCGGCCTGGCGGCTCTGACCCCGCCCGTCGTCGCCGTCGTCCTCGCCGTCCGCCGGGACGACCAGATACGCCGGCTCCTCGACGCCTGGCTCGCCCTGGACCGCCACCAGCCGACGGACGCCCGTCTGCGCTCCCCCGGCCTCAGCCTCTTCTGGCTGCTGTCGTCCCTCACGGTCTGCGCGACCGGCCTGTGGGCGGCCCTCGCGGCCACGGCGGGCGCGACGCCCGGCCGCTCGGCCCACAGTGAGGTCGTCCTCGGCCTGGGCATCGGCACGATCCTGTGGCTGACGGGCCTGATCGGCGTGGTGAAGGCCGTACGGCACTACCGGTGGGCGCTGCGGGTATTGGCGCCGGCGCCGATCGCACAGCACCGCTAGGGGCGACGGCCGCGGCCCCGGCGCCCGCCGCTCACACCAGTCGTCGCGCCGTCGCCCACCGGGTCAGCTCGTGCCGGTTGGACAGCTGCAGCTTGCGCAGCACCGCCGAGACATGGGACTCGACCGTCTTCACCGAGATGAAGAGCTGTTTGGCGATCTCCTTGTAGGCGTAACCGCGGGCGATCAGCCGCAGCACCTCGCGCTCGCGCTGGGTGAGGCGGTCCATGTCCTCGTCGACGGGCGGGGCGTCGGTGGAGGCGAAGGCGTCGAGGACGAATCCGGCGAGGCGCGGGGAGAAGACCGCGTCGCCGTCCTGGACGCGGAAGACGGAGTCCACGAGATCCGTGCCGGTGATCGTCTTGGTCACGTACCCCCGGGCGCCGCCGCGGATCACGCCGATCACGTCCTCCGCCGCGTCCGAGACGGACAGGGCGAGGAAGCGGACGGGCTGCTCGGCGTCGGCCATCAACGGGGCGCAGCGGCGGAGCACTTCGACGCCGCCGCCGCCCGGGAGGTGGACGTCGAGCAGGACCACCTCGGGCCGGGTCGCGGTGATGACCGTGACCGCCTGGTCGACGTCGGCGGCCTCGCCGACCACCTCGACACCGGTCTCGTCGGTCCGTCCGATCTCGGCCTGTACGCCTGTGCGGAACATGCGGTGGTCGTCGACGAGGACCACGCGCACGTGGCGCCCGGCCGCCTGCTCCGCCCCCGCCGAACCGATCGCCTCGGTCGGATCGCTCATGACGTCTTCTCCACCCTCTCCATCTCCAGCTCGACCTCCGTGCCGCCGTCCGGCACCGCCCGCAGCCGGGCCGTGCCGCCGTACCGCTCCATGCGGCCGATGATCGATTCTCTGACGCCCATGCGGTCGGCGGGTATCGAGTCGAGGTCGAAGCCGGGACCGCGGTCCCGGACGGACACGAAGACCGTCTGTCCCTCGACCTCGGCGTAGACCTGTACGGCGCCGCCCTCGCCACCGTACTTGGCGGCGTTCACCATTGCTTCCCTCGCGGCCTGCATCTGTGCGCCGGTGCGCTCGTCGAGCGCGCAGTCGCCGACGACCACGACCTCGATGGGGACGCCGTGCTTGTCCTCGACCTCGGCGGCGTTGCGCCGCACCGCGTCGGCGAGGGTGGTCGGCTCGTCGGCCTCGTCCTTGCCGGTGCCCTCGGGCTTGTAGAGCCAGGTGCGCAGGTCGCGCTCCTGGGCGCGGGCGAGTCTGCGCACCTCGTTCGCGTTCTCCGCGTTGCGCTGGATCAGGGTCAGGGTGTGCAGTACCGAGTCGTGCACGTGTGCGGCGACCTCCGCGCGCTCCTGGGCGCGGATGCGCATCAGGCGCTCCTCGGAGAGGTCCTGGGTCATACGGACGAGATAGGGACCGGCGAGCAGCGTGATGCCGACGAGGACGGCCAGGGCCGCCTGGAGCACCGAGCCGAGGTGGGCGGCGGAGCCCTGGAGCACGAAGATGCCGGAGACGCCCGCGGTGACCAGCAGTACGCCGCCGACGGCACGCAGCAGGGACAGCGTGCGCCGGCGCCGCCCGACCTCGACCCAGCGGGCCCGGCGGGCGTTGTCCGCCTGCCGCCAGACGAGGGCGACACCCGCGCCGACCAGGACGGCCGGCAGCAGGTACGCCTTGGCACCACTGCCCAGGTTCACACTGCTGACGAAGACCATGGCCACGGCGACCATGAGCAGCAGGGCGACGATCTGCCCCTTGTCCGGCTTGCGGGCGACGAGCCGGCGCCGGCCCTCGGGCGAGGTCTCGGCGCTGACGAGGGACGGAGGCTTCTGGTCGCCCACACCGCCCACGCCGAGCGGGACGAAGAACCAGAACGCGGCGTACAGCAGCGCGCCGAGGCCGTTCGCCATGAACAGGCCGACGAAGACCAGCCGCACCCAGATCACGGGCAGCCCGAGGTGCCCGGCGAGCCCCCGCGCCACGCCACCCAGCCAGCGTCCGTCGCTGCTGCGGTAGAGCTTGCGCGGGGGCCGCGGCTCGACGAGTGGCGCTGTTGCGGCTTCCGGCATGCCACCGATGGTCACACGGACCGGCGGGCCGGGGCATCAGGGTGCAGCCCCGAGACTCCCCTGATCTCGCCACACCGAGCCGGTGAGCCGGGCTCGCGGGGTTCGGACGTTTTCCCGCCGCGGCTCAGGGCCGAAATCAGGGTCGTGCCAGGGTCATCCCGACTGCCGCGACGGCGGCTCGCCCGTCACCATGGACCCATGACTGATCACCAGCACGCCGCGGACGCCGTGCCCGACGAGAACGCCTCGTCCGGCGCGCCCGCCGACGCGGCCGCCGCGGGTGCGGGTGAGGGACCGCCGCGCGCGCACGAGCGGGCGGGAGCGGGTGAAGGGACGAGCGGACCCGACGGCACCGGGGCGACCGATTCGCCCGGGACGCCGCACGGGTTCCGGCGTGATCGGCGGTTCAAGACGCTCGCGGGGGTGTGTTCCGGACTCGGGCGGCACTTCGACATGGACCCGGTGATCTTCCGGATCACCCTCGCGGTCCTCGCCGCGACCGGCGGCATAGGCCTGATCTTCTACGGCTTCGTCTGGCTCTTCGTCCCGTACGAGGACGAGAGCGAGAACGAGGTGCACAAGCTCCTGACCGGCCGTGTCGACGGTCAGGCGCTGGCCGCCGTGCTGTTCGCGCTGGTCGGCTGCGGGGTGTTCCTGTCGATGCTGACCAACGGCGGGGTGCTGACCTTCGCCTTCGTCCTCTCCTTCCTCCTCGCGGGCGCGGGGTACTGGTCGCAGCGGCGCGGTGCCCCGGACCCCGATCCGCTGGCCGCCCAGGCCGCGGCGGACGCCCCGCCGGAGGCCCAGGCACCACCGGTCCCCAGCGCCTACCCGTCCTGGTGGCGCGACCCGATCGTCAAGGACGGGACGCATGTCGGCGGCACGGGCTATCTGTGGGGCCCCGGGGACTCGCGCGAGCGGGACGTCGCGGCGGCCGTCGACACCAGCCGCGGCCCGTACGGCGGCGGCCAGGGCGACCTGCGCACCCCACAGGCCCGGCGGACCGGGGCGCGCGGACCCCGCTGGATCGGCGGCTGGGTCTTCCTGCTGGCCCTGGTCGCGGGCGGCCTCGGCACCGGTCTGACCTGGCACGGGCATCCGCTCGGCACCAGCCTGCAGGCGGGACTGGCCGCCGCGCTCATCGTGTTCGGCGTGGGCATCGCGGTCAGCTCGGCCCTGGGGCGTACGGGTGCGGGGTCGGTGCTCCTGGCGTTCGTCACGGCCGCCCTGCTCGCGGGGGCGACGGTGCTCCCCAAGGACATCGGCACGCAGTGGACGCACACGACGTGGCGGCCCGCCGCGGTGGCCGACGTGCGGCAGAAGTACGACCTCGGCAACGGCGTCGGGACCCTGGACCTGTCCCGGCTGGACCTGTCCGACGGCGGAACGGTGTCGGCGGAGGCGAGTGTGGGAGTGGGCCGGCTGCACGTGATCGTGCCGCCGGACGTCACGGTGAAGCTGTCCGCCGAGGTCGGGGTGGGCGACATCCAGTTGCCGGGCGACGAGGCGAAGGACGTGGACGTGGCACCCGACAAGCACCAGCAGGTGACCCTGCCACCTGCCTCGGCCGGTGCGCGGGCCGGGACGCTCGACCTGGATCTCCAGGTCGGCGTGGGACAGGTGGAGGTGACCCGTGCTGCGTCATGAGTTCCAGCCGGGGAGGCTGGTGGCCGGGGCCTGTCTGATCGTCGCGGGTGTCCTGTACGCGGGAGACGCGGGCGGGCTCTGGGACACCCCGTGGTTCGTGATCATTCCGCTGGTCCTGGGCGGCCACTGCCTGGCAGGCGCCGTCGGGGTCCTGGCCAAGGGCATCCGCGGACGCCGCGGCCGGAACCGGAGCCTCAGCGGGCAGACACGTCCGCAGGCTCCGGTCTGACCGGGCAGAGCGCCGGAAACCGCCGGCTACAGATACCCGCCACCTCGTCGCCGCCGTGCGCGCAGCGCGGCGTCCAGGGAGAACACGGGGGCGCCCGCCAGGATCAGGGGCAGCCAGGCCATCAGGTAGGGGAGGTCGTTGCCGAAGTAGTAGGGGTCGGTGGACCAGCTGACGGTCAGCCAGAGGCTGAGGGAGATCAGCGCGCCGCCGAGTGCGGCGAGACGGGACAGCAGGCCGACCAGGGTGCCGAGGCCGACGGCGAGTTCGCCGAAGGCGATGGCGTAGCCGAAGCCGACAGGGCTCTTCAGGGCCAGGTCGACCAGGGCCGGGATGGCCGAGGAGTCGCGGACGGCGCGCATCGTGTCGCCGATCGAGCCCGCGCCGGAGCTCTTCATGAAGGCGCTGTCCATGAGCTTGTCGAGCCCGGCGTAGAGAAAGGTGACGCCGAGGAAGATCCGGAGTGGGAGCAGGGCGTAGCGGCCGGCGGTGTCCCGCCAGGTTCCGCCGCCGTCGAGATAGGAGGTGTGCGTATCCGTACGAATGCCGTGAGTCATCGCTCGTAGCCGCCTCTCGCCGCGGTGACATGGCCCCTCGACAGACCATACGTACGAAAGAGGCGTCCGGCTCAACCCCGCCGCCGCTGTTTTCCCGGTTTCCACCCCAGCGGCACACCCCGGGCGACGCCTCCCCCGGCATCGGCGCCGGTCTGTCGGCCTGTCAGTCCGTCACATCGATCTCGTAGCGGTTGGTCTCCACCCCGGCGGCGGTGACCACCTGTACCTCCACCCGGCCCGGTTCCACGTCCGCCGGGACGGGAACGGTGAGGAGGGCGTCCGTGGGGTTGCGGAAGCCGCCGGTGACCGGGACCAGGGGGACATGGACATGGACCGGGCCGATGCGGACGACCATCCGGGACAGCCGGTCCGCGTCCTGGGCGCCCAGCGGTACGAAGCCGGCTCCGCGGATCTCGATGTCGTCGCCGGTACGGATGGGGGCGTCCAGGTCGCCGGCCTCACGGGCCCGTACGACGGAGAGGATCACCGGGCGGCCGCCCTCGGCGTACTTGCCGGCCAGGTAGGTCGCCGCCGACACCAGGACCACCACGGCCAGGCCCCAGGGCAGATCGGGCAGCTGGTCGGGGCGGCGGGCCAGGCGTACCGCGCCGAACAGCAGGGCGACCGTGCTGATCACGACGTACTGGATGTCGGCGAAGGTGCCCCGCCCGGCGTCGTCGGTCAGCAGGTCGGCCGCGCGGGGACGGTGTGCGCGCACCTTCTGGAGCTTCTGTCCCAGCACCCGCAGCCCGACCACCCGCCGCACCAGTACCGCGATCCCGCACACCACCGCGAGCACGGTCACCGCACCCGCCCCGCGGGCGAGTTCGAAGCCGGAGATCAGCGCGTCGCGCTCGGCGTGGTGGGAGGCGGCGGCCAGCCGCCCGACCAGGACGAGCACGGCGTAGGCCACGAACAGCACCCAGGCGACCGCGACCGCGCGTGAGGTGGACAGGCGGTTGTCGTCGCCGATGACGGGGGCCAGCGCTCCGCCGCGCGCCCGGTGGAACCACGACGCGGCGGTCAGGGCACCCGCCACCACCACCGCCGCCACCAGCCCGGCCGTGCGGGCCGATGTCCAGCCCGCGCCGATCGCCGTCAGCGACTGCGCCAGCAGCAGCGCGACGACCGTCGCCCAGACCGTGAAGGCGGTCCGGCGCCACAGCCGGCCGAGCCAGGCGTCGCCTTCGGCGCGGCCGCGTTCGGCGACGGCTTCCGCGGACTGCGCCAGTTCCTCCGAGACCCACTGCCGGGACGCCGAGGCCGAGTGCGCCACGCCTGCCGGCAGACCCTGCCCGGCGGCGAACTCGTCCCGCTTCAGCAGGAACGCGACGACCGCGCGCCGGTGTCCCTCACGAGCCCCGTGCGGGCAGCCCCCGCAGGTACAGCCGCCCGCGTGCGCGCCCGAATCCGCGCCCTGTCTCGCCTCCTGCACCGCCACGTCCGACGCCTGCCTTCCCGCAACCACGACCAACCGAACCGGCGGCTCTCCGCAGAGCCCGGACTTCGCCGCCGGCCCTCGAACAACTCCCGGGCGACGAAAGCGAATTGTGCCCTACGGCACACCGTGTGTGTCCGGCAGGTCTGGTCAGGGCGGGTGACGCGGCGGCGGCCGTGTTGACCCGGCTGCGAGAATTTCCGTATGGCCGAGATCATCCAGCGTGACGGGACCTGGGCCTTCGACGGCACAACGGTCCGGATCACGCCGGGACTCCACCGCTCCGTACCGCTGTTCCGGCAGACGTACGGGGAGGTCGCCGTACCGCTGGAGGCGGTCGCGGGCGTCGCCTACGAGCCGGAACGCAAGCGCGGCAGGCTGCGTATGCGGCTGCGCGAGGGGGCCGATCCGCTGCTCCAGGCGACGGGGGGCCGGCTTCCGGACGCGGCGGATCCGTACCGGCTGACGGTGGATACCGACAATTCCGGGGTCGCCGAGTACGTGGCCGAGGAGATCCGGCACGCGTTGCTGCTCGACCAGATCCCCAAGGAACCGACGCAGGCCTATCTGCTGCCGGGTCCACCGGTTCCGGTCTCTGTGCGGTCCTCGGACGGCACGGTGTCGTTCGACGGCACCCAGGTGCGGATCGACTGGTCCGACACCTCCGACCGGGTCAAGCGGGCCACGGGGCCGCGGATCATCGCCGTCGGTGATCTAGTCGAGGTCGAGTGGCTGCCCAACTCCGGTTACGAGGACGGCTTCCTGCGTTTCGTCACCCGCGGGACGGCACTCTCCAAGCTGCCGCCCGAGAAGGACCCGTACGCCCTGGACCTGTGGGGCAGCGCCCGTCGCGACCTGCTCACCGCACTCGTCGCGACCGCGGTCACCGCCCGGCTGCCGCACCCCTCCGCCCGTGCCGGGGGCGAGTACGCCGACCGCCCGCGGCACCCCGGCCGGACCGTCCCGCGCCAGGCCGACCATCACGACGTGCTGCTGCGCCGGCTGCGGGAGCTGGGCGAGCTGCACCGGGACGGCGTGCTCACGGACGAGGAGTTCGCGACGACGAAGGCGGCGGTACTCAGAGGGTTCTAGAAGCCGGCCTCCAGGAACCGCCTTCTCGGCCCGCCTTCCAAGGCCCGGCGCCCGCCTTCCAAGACCCGGCGCCCGCCTTCCAGGATCCGGCGCCCGGGAGCCAGGTCCCGGGCGCCGGGCGCCGGGCGCCGGGTCCTGGCTCCCGGGACCCGTCGGGGCGGTCCCTAGCTCAGCAGGTCCGGTTCGCTGCGGCTGATGTCCTGCCACATCGGCTGGTAGTTGATCCAGGCCACCAGGTCGCCGCCCAGCTGCTCCCGGGTCGTCGTGGCCATCTTGTGGTCGATGAGCATCGGCCTGCCCGCCGCCTTCGCCATCAGCTGCACCTGGCAGGACCGCTCCAGCGACAGGAACCACCAGGCCGCCGCGTCCACCGAGTCGCCGACGGTCAGCAGGCCGTGGTTGCGCAGGACGAGTGCCTTGCGCGAGTCGAGCGCGTTCGCGATGCGCCGGCCCTCCTCGGCGTCGACGGCGACACCGGTGTAGGCGTCGTAGAGGGCGTGGTCCTCGTAGAAGGCGCAGCTCTCCTGGGTGATCGGGTCCAGCAGGTCGCCGAGCGCCGACAGGGCTCGGCCGTGCACCGAGTGGCAGTGGGCGACGGCGACGACGTCGGGGCGGGCGGCGTGGACCTGGGAGTGCACGGTGAACGCGGCCTGGTTCACGTGGTACCGGCCCTCGATCACCTGGCCGTCCTCGTTGGCCAGCACCAGGTCGCTCACCGTGACGTGCTTGAACGGCATGCCGAACGGGTTGACCCAGAAGCAGTCACTGAACTCCGGGTCGCGTGCGGTGATGTGCCCCGAGACGCCGTCCTCGAAGCCGAGCCGCCCGAAGATCCGCAGCGCACCCGCCAGCCGCTCCTTGCGGTGCCTGCGCTCGTCATCGAGCGAGTCGTGCATCGGCGGCATCGCGAACTGGAGCTGGTCCGTGGGCAGGGGCAGGGGCGGAGTGGGCCCGTGCATAGATCCTCCAGCGCTGAGTTGCTTTACGGGGCGGAAGTTACCGTCGGTCAGCGCAGGAGAACAGGGATGTTATGCAAAGATGACGCACGCAACAGAAATTCGTGCGCATCCGCCCCGGACCGGCCCCGCTCCCCGCGCCCGCCGACGTCCGTCCCCCGGCGCCCGGCGCCCGCCGATCCCGCTCCCCACACCTGGCGAGGGCCCTCGTCCTCGCCGATACCCGACAGAAGATGTCCGGTATCCGCGCAAGACTGGGCTGTATGAACTGGGCAGATTTCTCCGCGGCCGAACCCGACCTCGCCGGCACCGTCGAAGCGCGGTTCGACGCCTTCACCCATCACGTCCTCGCGACCCTGCGCAAGGACGGCTCCCCGCGCACCAGCGGCCTGGAGGCTCGCTTCCTGCTGGGCGAACTGTGGTTCGGCATGATGCCGGGCTCGCTCAAGGCGCTCGACCTGCGCCGCGATCCGCGCTTCACGCTCCAGGCGAACCCCGGCGACGGCACCGGGATGGGCGGCGGGGACGTGCGGATCAGCGGGCGCGCGGTCGAGGTGGACGATCCGGCGACGAAGGGCGCGTACGCGAAAGAGGTGGAACCGCCGCAGCCGTTCCACCTCTTCCGCACCGAGCTGACGGAGGTCGTCAGAACCTACGTCGAGGACGACACGTATCTGGTCGTCGAGGTCTGGCAGCCCGGGGAGCCGGTGCGGGCTCTCAAGCGGACCTGACCCTGCGGGACTACTCCCACTCGATGGTGCCCGGCGGCTTCGAGGTCACGTCGAGGACGACCCGGTTGACGTCCCGCACCTCGTTCGTGATGCGGGTCGAGATCTTCCCGAGCACCTCGTACGGCAGGCGGGACCAGTCCGCGGTCATCGCGTCCTCGGAGGAGACCGGGCGCAGGACGATCGGGTGGCCGTAGGTACGGCCGTCGCCCTGGACGCCGACGCTGCGGACGTCCGCGAGCAGCACCACCGGGCACTGCCAGATCTCGCGGTCGAGACCGGCCGCCGTCAGCTCCTCGCGGGCGATGGCGTCGGCCTCGCGCAGCAGGTCCAGGCGGTCCTTGGTGACCTCGCCGACGATGCGGATGCCGAGGCCGGGGCCGGGGAACGGCTGGCGCTGGACGATCTCCTCCGGGAGCCCGAGCTCCTGGCCGGCCATCCGCACCTCGTCCTTGAAGAGCTTGCGGAGCGGCTCGATGAGCTGGAACTCCAGGTCCTCGGGGAGGCCGCCGACGTTGTGGTGGGACTTGATGTTCGCCGTGCCGGTGCCGCCGCCGGACTCGACGACGTCCGGGTAGAGCGTGCCCTGGACCAGGAAGGCCACCTCGGGGCCCGCGTCCGCGATGATCTCCGCCTGGGCCTGCTCGAACACGCGGATGAACTCGCGCCCGATGATCTTCCGCTTCTCCTCGGGGTCGGAGACCCCCTTGAGCGCGGTGAGGAAGCGCTCCTCGGCGTCGACGACCTTCAGCTGGACGCCGGTGGCGGCCACGAAGTCCTTCTCGACCTGCTCGGTCTCGCCCTTGCGCATCAGACCGTGGTCGACGTACACGCAGGTCAGCTGGGAGCCGATGGCCTTCTGCACCAGGGCGGCGGCCACGGCGGAGTCCACGCCGCCGGACAGCCCGCAGATGGCGCGCCTGTCGCCGACCTGCTCGCGGATCGCGGCGACCTGCTCCTCGATCACGTTGCCGGTGGTCCAGGAGGGGGTGAGACCCGCGCCACGGTAGAGGAAGTGCTCCAGCACCTGCTGGCCGTGCGTGGAGTGCATCACCTCGGGGTGGTACTGGACGCCGTAGAGCTTCTTCTCGTCGTCCTCGAACGCGGCGACCGGGACGACGTCCGTGGAGGCCGTGACGGTGAAGCCCTCGGGGGCGGCGGAGCAGGCGTCGCCGTGCGACATCCACACCGGCTGCTCGGCCGGGGTGCCCTCGAAGAGGGTCGAACCGGGCTTGCTGACCTGCAGGGGCGTACGGCCGTACTCGCGGGCTCCGGAGTTGTCGACCGTGCCGCCGAGGGTCGTCGCCATCAGCTGGAAGCCGTAGCACATGCCGAAGACGGGGACGCCGGCCTCGAAGATCTCGCGGTCGAGGCGGGGCGCGCCCTCCGCGTAGACGGACGAGGGGCCGCCGGAGAGGATGATCGCCGCCGGGTTCTTCGCGAGCATCTCCGCGACCGGCATGGTGCTCGGGACGATCTCGCTGTAGACCCGGGCCTCACGGACGCGACGGGCGATGAGCTGGGCGTACTGCGCGCCGAAGTCGACGACCAGGACGGTGTCGGGGGCGGCGGCAGCGGGAGTCGCTGATGACACGGGTTGCCTTCCGGCGGCTGGGCGGGGGGTCTGTGCTGCCGATTCTACCGGGGCGGGCGTGGCCGGACTCGCCCGCCGGTGACGGGCGGGGCTTTGGACGGGTGCCGTCCCCGGTGCATACTGGGTACATGCTCACGCACCCGACCTTCCTGTTTACCTATGGCAACCGGCCCGCCGGCTGCCATGGTCGTGCTGCTTGAGCAACTGACAAGCGACTTCCCAGGCGCCCCGGGCCGACAAGGCCCGGGGCGCCTGTCGTTCTCCGGGTCCTGCCGCCTCGGGGCACCTCACCGCACCCGACCCGACGAGGAGCCCCACCATGGCCGACGTACTCGACAAGACCGGCGCCCGCACCGACGAGGCCGCCGACGTGATCACCGGTGCCCGTGAGCGCATCGACGCCCTCGACGACCGGATCATCGGTCTCGTCCAGGAACGGATGGCTGTCTCCGCCGTCATCCAGGAGGCGCGGATCGCCTCCGGAGGCCGGCGCGTGAACCTCTCCCGTGAGATGGAGGTCCTCGGCCACTACCGGGAGGCGCTGGGCAAGCCCGGCACGTCCGTGGCGATGCTGCTGCTGGAGCTGTGCCGGGGTCGCATCTGAGTTCGGGCCCGTTCTCACCCGTACGGCGCGTGACCGCCTCGCGAGCCGCTTCGTTGGTCCCGGTGTCCGTGCCAGCCAGGGGCGGGCCCGAAAGACCACGCGTGGCTTGCTGGAGCGATGAGGCGTACGGATCGTGCCGTATGTCGTGGGACCTCGCTCCAGGGAAGTGACCGGACGGCAGGGGACAGCAGCCCGGTCACCCAAGAGAACGGTCGGCTCCGGGGACGCTCGGGGCCGACCGGCGGGTAACACAAAAACGCACAATGCCGGGTCAAACGGTTGCGGAGGCCGCGCCCATCCAGCACGATGCGTGAAAGCCCCAGTCCCACCGCAGACAACTGCATGGCACTGCACTGCCTGACCGCCAGAGGTCGAGACCCTCCGTGCGCCCCGAGTGCGCCGGGGCGCCGACCGACAGCACCCCGGGGCAGTGACGACAAGCGGCGCAACCCCCCGGCGCCGCTCCCAGGCACCGGCGCCGCCCTGACGTCGGTGCTGACGGAAGAAGGGCCCCGCGACTCCGTCCCGCGGGGCCCTTCGCCATGCCCGCTGCCCCCGCACCCGCACCCGCGGTCGCGCCTGCGCCTCGTCCGGCGGCCGAGGTCACGAATTGCTGAACACACGCCGGGAGCGGACAACCATCGGGCCGCAGCGACGATCGAACCAGGCGAATCAAGGGCCAACACCGCGGCCCCACTCGCGGTGGCCTCCACCAGTCGAGCGCGGCGCTCCGTCCCGGCCGCGGCGCAACACACCCCGAGGTCTTCATGAAGATTCGCCGAGCACTGGCAGGCGCGGCCGCGACCGCGGTCCTGGCGCCGCTCGCCCTGCTCTCGGCCCCCGTCGCCTTCGCCGACGGAACTCCCGGCACCTCCACCGCGACGCCCGCGCCGGGTGCGAGCAGTCCCGCCGCCGGCGACCCGGCTCCCGCGCCGGGTCCGAGCGGCGGGGCCGACGAGGGCGACGGTCCGGGGCAGAGCCCCGGCGCCGGTACGCCGAACGGCATCACGTCCTCGACGCCGAGCGAGTCGGGCTCCCCGGCCGAGGGGCCGGCCGGGCAACCCACCGAATGCCCGAGCCCCACCGGTGGCGTCGACCCGGAAAGCCGGCTGGACACCTCCGTGTCCGGCCTGCCCGACAAGATCGCCGCGGGCAGCGGCTGGCACGGTTTCACGCTCACGCTCAGCAACAAGGGCGAGAAGTCCCTCGGCACGGTGAGGTGGGGGACGTTCTTCAGCGACACCGGGATGAGCGACCCCGGACGGGACCGGCTGGAGTACCACATAACCATCCAGCACTTCGACCCTCGCACCCACTCCTGGGAGGGACTTCCCGACACGGCCCAGGGCAATGGCTACCTCTACGGAACGACGGAGATCGGCCCCAAGGGGACCGCGGTCCTGAAGTTGCGCGCCGAGATCGACAGCGATGTCGACTTCAGCATCAACGGTTATGACGTCGACCGGATCAACGCTCAGGCCGACAGCGGCGGCCGGTACACGGACGGCGAGACGACGTGCGAGCACTTCACCAAATCGCTCGACCTGTTCACGGTCCTCAAGCCCGGCAGCGGCGGCGGTGACGACGGCAACGGCGACGACCCGGGCGAGGCCACGCAGGACCCGACCGGCGAACCGGCCGGCGGCGACCATCCACAGGGCGGCCCCGGCGAGACCCCGGCCACGGGAGACCTCGCCTCCACCGGCGCCGGCTCCGCGCTTCCGGTGATCGCGCTGGCCGGCGGCGTCGCCGTCGTGGCGGGCGCGGGCACGGTGTTCACCGTGCGCCGCCGCAGGGGCGGATCGCACGCGTAGGACAGACGGGGGCCCGAGCCCGTCGGGCCCGGGCCCCTCCCGTACGTCGGCCGGGCCGTACGTCAGGCGGGCCGTACCTCCGTCGATCGGTACGTCAGCCGGTCCGTACACCGGTCATGAGTCGGCTCACACGCACGTCACTTCGGCTGCTTCGGCGGCACCGTCGGCAGGCCCAGGAACGGCAGTCGCAGCGCGCCGAACGCCTCCGTCGGAACCACCGGCGACTTCGGCTCGACGGCGTGCAGGCGTTCGTAGGCCGCTCCCTGTGCGGGGCGCAGGTCCTCCTCGCCCTTGTTGGGCCAGTACGACATCGCGCGCTCGGCCTGCGCGGTGATCGTCAGGGACGGGTTCACGCCCAGGTTCGCCGAGACCGCGGAACCGTCGACGACCGAGATGCCGGGGTGGCCGTAGAGGCGGTGGTAGGGGTCGATGACGCCGCTCTCGCGGGTGGCGCCGATCGGACAGCCGCCGAGGAAGTGGGCGGTGAGCGGGGTGCCCATCAGCTCGCCCACGTTCGAGCCCGCGAAGCCGTTGATCTCGGCGGCGATGGCCGAGGCGCCCTCGGACGCGGCCTTGATCTGCTTGGGGTTGGGGGCGCCGTGGCCCTGGCGGGCGGTGAGCAGCCCCTTGCCGACGCCGTCCGCTTTCAGGTACGTCGTCAGGGAGTTGTCCAGGGACTGCATCACCAGGCCGATGATGGTCCGCTCCGACCAGCGCCTGTTGGACAGGGAGCGCAGCACCAGCACGGGGTGGCGGGCGGCGTTCGCCAGCCAGGCCGCCAGCCGGGAGGAGCCCTCGGTGTACGGGACCTGGAGGATCGACAGACCGCCCATCGAGTTGGAGCCCTTGCCGTAGCGGACCGGCTCGATGTGGGTGTTCTCGTCGGGGTGGACCGAGGACGTGATGGCCACCCCGCGGGTGAAGTCGACCTTCGGTTCGCCGGTCGCCTTGCGGTAGCGGCGGTCGTCGGTCTGGGCGCCGACCAGCGCCTCGGAGTTCGTACGGGTCAGCTCGCCGAGCTTCTCCGAGACGTACGGCAGCTGCCGGCCCGCCTTCATGCGGTGCAGCAGCGTCTGGGTGCCGTACGTGCCGGCGGCGAGGACGACCCGGCGGGCCGTGAACGTGCGGCCCTCGTCCTTCTTCCGGTCCGTCGGGAGGGTGGCGACCGCGTAGCCGCCGCGCGAGTCCTCGGTGACCGACATGACCGTGGTCATGGGGTGCACGACCGCGCCCGCCTTCTCGGCGAGGTACAGATAGTTCTCGTTGAGGGTGTTCTTCGCGCCGTGCCGGCAGCCCGTCATGCACTCGCCGCACTCGGTACAGGCCTTGCGCGCGGGGCCCGCCCCGCCGAAATACGGGTCCGCCGCCTGCTCGCCGGGCTTGGCCCTGGCCCCGCCGTCGGCGTCCTGGCCGTCCCCGAAGAACACCCCGACGGGCGCCATGTGGAAGGTGTCGCCCACCCCCATCCGCTGTGCCGCCGCCTTGAGGTGCACGTCGGACGGGGTCATGGTCGGGTTGAGCCGTACGCCGAGCATGCGCCGGGCCTGGTCGTAGTACGGCGCCAGCTCCTCCTGCCAGTCGGTGATGTCCCGCCACTGGGGGTCGTCGAAGAACGGCTTCGGCGGTACGTAGAGGGTGTTGGCGTAGTTGAGGGAGCCGCCGCCGACCCCGGCGCCCGCGAGCACCATCACGTTGCCCAGCAGATGGATGCGCTGGATGCCGTACATGCCGAGTTTCGGGGCCCAGAGGTAGTTCTTGAGGTCCCAGGAGTTCTTCGGGAGCGTATCCGGGGTGAAACGGCGGCCGGCTTCCAGGACGCCGACGTCGTAGCCCTTCTCGGTGAGGCGCAGGGCGGTGACCGAGCCGCCAAACCCTGAGCCGACGACGATCACGTCGTAGTCGTAGGCATCCTTCGGCACGTGCGTCTCCCCTTTGAGTGTGCAGTGCGGGTGATCGGTGGCTGATCGCGCGGTTCCCCGCGCCCCGTGGGCCGGCTACCTGAGCCGGAGCGCCTTCATGACCCTCAGGCTCGTGCTCATGAACGCCGCGTACTTCTCGTCGTCCATGCCGAGCGAGGGGGCCATCGGCAGCAGTCGCTGCTGGGCGACCGTCTGGGCCTCGGTGTACTTGAGGATGCCCTCGGAGCCGTGGCGGCGGCCGAGGCCGGAGTCCTTCATGCCGCCCATCGGCGACTGGACGCTGCCGTAGGCGGGGGCGTAGCCCTCGTTGACGTTGACCGTGCCGGTGCGCAGCCGGGCGCCGACCGCGCGCCCGCGCCGGCCGTCCTTCGTCCAGACGGAGGAGTTCAGGCCGTACGGCGTGGAGTTGGCGTGCTCGACCGCCTCGTCCTCGGAGGTGAAGCGGTAGAGGGAGACGACCGGGCCGAAGGTCTCCTCCGTGCACACCGCCATGGGCGCCTCGACGCCGTCGAGGATGGTGGGCTCGAAGAAGTACGGGCCGATGTCGGGGCGGGCGACCCCGCCGGCGACGACCTTCGCGCCCTTGGCGACGGCCTCCTCCACATGCCGCTTGACGGTCTCCAGCTGGCGTTCGCCGACCAGGGAGCCCATGTCGGCGCCGTAGGCGAGGGAGGTGCCGAGCCGCATGGCCCTGGTGCGGGCGGCGAAGCGCTCCAGGAAGGCGTCCGCGATCGACTCGTGGACGTACAACCGCTCGATGGAGATGCAGAGTTGACCGGCGGAGGAGAAACAGGCGCGGACGGCGCCCGCGGCGGCCTTCTCGATGTCGGCGTCCTCCAGGACCAGCATGGCGTTCTTGCCGCCGAGTTCGAGGGAGACGCCGATGAGGCGGGCGGCTGCGCCCTGGGCGACCTCGCGGCCGGTGCGGGTGGAGCCGGTGAAGGAGACGTAGTCCGCGTGCTTGACGACCTCGGGGCCGACCACCGGTCCGTCGCCGAGCACGACCTGGAAGACACCGGCGGGCAGTCCGGCCTCGATGAGCAGGTCACGGGCCCACAGGGCGGTGAGGCAGGTCTCGGTGTCCGGCTTCATCACGACGGCGTTGCCCGCGACGAAGGCGGGAAGCGCGTCGCCGACGGACAGTTCGAGCGGGTAGTTCCAGGGGGCGATCTGGCCGACGACACCGCGCGGGTGGCGCAGCTCGGTGACCTTGGTGAGGGTGGGCATGGCGCCCGCGTGCCGCTTGGGCCTCAGGTAGGCGGGGGCCTTGCGGCCGTAGTGGCGGGCCGCGACGACCACGGCCTGCACTTCCTCGTGCGCGTGCAGGCGTGCCTTGCCCGTCTCCAGCTGGATCAGGTCGAGCACCTCGGCCTGGCGTTCGAGGACGAGGTCGTGGAAGCGGAGCAGGACGGCGGCGCGCTGCCGTACGGGGGTCCGCGCCCAGACGGCCTGGGCGACGCGGGCCGCCTCGAAGGCCTCGCGTACGTCCTCCGGGGTGGACTCGGGCAGGTCGGCGAGCTTCTCGCCGGTGAACGGCGTGTGGTTGGCGGTCCGGCCCGAGCCGACCACACCCTTGGTGAGCTGGGCGACCAGCTCGGGGGTGACCACGTCGGCGGCGGTACGGGCGCCCGTGGGAGCGGGGGCGAGGGGATTGCTGCCGGTCTGTTCGGGGGTGCCCGTGCCGGTCTTCTCCGGGGCCTGCGAGTCCGTCATGAGCCGCAGGGTATGCCGGTGTGCAGGCTTTGGGTACCCGTCGGTAATAGGGATTCACCGAGTGCTCACACGGCGCCAGTGGTCACTGGCAACGAACGTGCTGATCAGGCCGTTGTTCCAGGCCGGTGAGGCACGGTTCAGTCACGTCCGATCGTCAGGCGGTCGCGGGCGGCCTTGAAGACGGCCGTGCCCTTCTTCTCGTCGGCCGTGCCCTTGGGCATGTCGACGCGCAGCTCGTACATGCGGTCGTCGTCGGTGCGGATCATCAGTTCCATGACCCGGGTCGGGTTGCTCCCGAAGCCGTACGCGGTGTCGGCGAGGACTGCTTCGTGACCGTCGAAGGTGGTGCGGGTGTACTGCGTGTTCGCGTCGCCGTCGTAGCTGTTCCAGGTGTCGTGGGCGTTCCGTGCCTGGCCCATCGGGGTGCGGGGCGCGCGGTCCCACAGGGTGAGGCGGACGTCGACGCCGCCCGACGAGTAGACGACCAGGCGGGGCTGGGAGTCGGCGCCGCCCTGCCGGGCGAGTTCGGTGTAGTCGGCCGGAAGGAAGAGGACGGCGTGCATGGCCTTCTCGGGGTGCCTGGTCCAGCTCTCGGGGGCGGGGGTGCCGCTGCCGCTGCCGTTGTCGTCGCCGCTGCCGCTGCCGCTCTCGCCCTGGAGCGGGATGTAGGTGCCGGAGTACTCCGCGGCCCCTGCGCCGCCGCGGTCGCCGCCGTGCGAGACGCCCAGCCAGGCGGCCCCCGCGAGGAGCACCACGGCGAGGAGGACGCAGCCGGCGAGAAGGGGCGCGGGAACGGGGAGACGGCGGGGGCGGGTGGTCGACTTCGGGGGGTCGAGGGATTCCAGGGCGCCGGCGGACGCCGAGGTACCGGCGGACTCCGGGGCGCCCGCGGCTTCCGGGACGCCGGCCTGCTGCGGCTCGGTGTCGGCTTGCTGCGGCTCGGTGACAGCCGGCCCCGGCTCGGTGTCGGACGGCTCCCGCCGGATGCCGGTCAGCCGCGGCTCGATGTCAGTCGCCTCCCGCCCGGTCACGATCGGCCCCGACTCGGTGTCACTCGCCTCCCGCCCCGCGTCGGCTCGCCCCTGGTGGGGGCCGGTCGGCCCCGGCTCGGTGTCGGTTCGCGCCGTCGTCAGCCGTACCGTCCCGGCGTCGTCCCCGAACTCCTCCAGGGCGGAGGGGTCCTGGGGCTCCGCGGCCGCCGCGTGCGCCGGGTCCGGCACGGGCCACCCCTCCGCCACCGCCTCCAGCACCGCGCCGACCTCCTGCGCGTCGGGCCGGCGCTCGGGGTCCTTCTCCAGCAGCCGTACGACGAGCGGTCCGAGCGGCCCCGCCTGTTCGGGTTCGGGGGGCTGCCCGGCGAGGATCGCGGCGAGCGTGGCCTCCAGCGTCGTACGGCGGAACGGGGACCAGCCCTCGACGGCGGCGTACAGCAGCACGCCGAGCGACCAGAGGTCGGAGGCGGGGCCCGCGCCCCGGCCGGACATCCGCTCCGGCGCGATGAACTCCAGCGAGCCGACGAACTCGCCGCTGACGGTGAGGGACTCCTCGCCCTGGATGTGGGCGATGCCGAAGTCGGTGAGGACGACCCGGCGGTGGGGGCGCCCCCGCTCGAGCGAATTCGAGAGTGGGGGAGGGCCGAGCAGCACGTTGGCGGGTTTCACGTCGCGGTGCACGATGCCGACGGCGTGCGCGGCCCGCAGCGCGCCGAGGACGGCGAGGCCGATACGGGCGGACTCGGCGGGTTCCAGGGGCCCGCGCCGGAGCAGTTCGTGCAGGGACTCCCCGCGGACCAGCTCCATCACGATCCAGGGCAGTCCGTCCTCGCCCTCCTCCTCCACGACGACGTCGTGGATGGAGACGGCGGAGGGATGGTCGACGCGGGCGGCGGCCCGGGCCTCGCGGTAGAGCCGGTGGGCGGCCCGCCGACGGCTCTCGTCCGCCGGGTCGCCGGGCAGTCGCGGCTGCTTGACGGCGACCTCGCGCTCCATCAGCTCGTCGCGCGCCCGCCATACGGTGCCCATGCCGCCGGAGCCGATGCGCTCGATCAGCCGGTAGCGTCCGCCGACCAGACGTCCGTCGCGCAGGTGTTCGCCGCCGTCGCTCATGCCCCATGACTACCGCGCGGAACGTCTCCTTGTCGACGCGGGCCTACCCCGCCCACGCGACGGCCGCGAACGCGCTGCCCTGCCGGCGCACTTCCATCACGCCCGTACCGCCGAAGTGCGCCGGAATGACCAACTCGCCGAGATCGGCCGCCTGTTCCAGTACCCGTCGGCGACTGGCGGCCGCCTGCCCCGGGTCGAGGCAGAAGCAGCTGCTGCACTCGGGGTGCAGGATCTGCACCGGGCTGTGCAGCACGTCCCCGACGAAGACGGCCCGTTCACCGCGGGAGGCGACGCGCAGGACGGCGGAGCCGGGGGTGTGTCCGGGGGCGGCCTCCAGGGTGAGGTGCGCGTCGACACGGTGGGCGCCCTCCCAGAGCACGGCCTGTCCGGCGCGGTGCACGGGCGCGATGCTGTCCTCGTAGATCAGCCGGTCGTCCACCCGTACGCCGCCCCCGTACCCGCCCGCCGGGCCGAAGTGGGCGTCGTCGGCGGCCGGGAGGAGATAACGGGCGGCGGGGAAGGCGGGCACCCACTCCCCCGCCAGGTCCCGGGTGTTCCAGCCGACGTGGTCGCCGTGGATGTGGGTGTTGACGACGACGTCGACGTCCTCGGGCCGCACCCCGGCCCGCGCCAGCCGCCCCAGGAGGTCCCCGGTCCGCCGGTGGAACAGGGGGTTGCCGGGCCGCTCGCGCCCGTCGCCGACGCCGGTGTCGACCAGCACGGTCCGTCCGCCGCCGCGCACCACCCAGGTCTGGAGCGCGACCACGGCCCGGTCGCTGCCGGGATCCCAGTGGTCCGGGGCGAGCAGCTCCCGGTGGTCCTGCCAGACCTCGGGGCCGCAATCCGGGACGAGGTCGCGGGCGGGGGCGTAGGGGGCCTGCCACTCGACGACGCGGAGGATCTCGACGTCACCGAGGACGAATCGCTGCACGTGTTCATCGGTCATGGGGGGAGCGTAGGCAGCGGCGGGTGAGCTTCACGATGCCTGATCTGCTCCTCCTGATACGCGAGCGTCTCACTCCGGTGTCCGCACGGAGCTACGCTGCCCTCATGGACGTGGTCAGCGACGCGATCTCCGCCGTGCGCGTCGGGCGGCCCTCCTCCCGGCGGCTGCGGGTCGGCGGGCGCTGGTGCACACGGCTCGCCCCGTACGAGGGGGCCGGCTTCCACGTCGTCCTCGCGGGCGACTGCTGGCTGCTGCCGGACGGCGGCGGCGAGCCCGTGGCCCTGGGCGCGGGCGACGTGGTGCTCCTGCCGCACGGGGCGGGTCATGTGCTGGCCGACGGACCGGCCGACGCGGCGGAGGTGGACCGGGCGGTGCCGTTCGAGCAGCTGAGCGAGCCGCCCGGAGCACCGGCGGGCGGCGCGGTGGAGCTGCTGTGCGGCAAGTACCGGCTGGACCGCAGCCGGGTGCACCCGCTGATGGCGGAGCTGCCGGAGGTGGTGCACCTGCCCGACCGGGCCGGCCGCCACCCCGAGCTCCGCGCCGCCGTGGACCTGCTGGCGCGCGAGCTCGACGACGCGGCCGGCCGGCCGGGAGCCTGCCTGGCCCTGCCGAGCCTGCTGGACCTGCTCCTCGTCTACATGATCCGGGCGTGGATGACGGAGGCGGCGACGGGCACCTGGCCGACGGTGCTCGGTGACCCGGTGGCGACGACCGCGCTGCGCGCCCTGCACTCCGACCCGGCGGCCCCCTGGAGCAACGACCGTCTGGCCGCGGCGGCCGGCGTCTCCCGGGCGACCCTGGCCCGCCGCTTCACGCCCCTGGTCGGCCGGCCACCGATGGCCTACCTGACGTGGTGGCGGCTGACCCTGGCGGCGACGCGCCTGCGGGACACGGACGCTCCGCTGGGGACGGTGGCCCGGGAGGCGGGGTACGGAAGTCCGTACGCGCTCTCGCACGCGTTCCGCCGCGAGTTCGGGGTCACGCCGGGGAGATACCGGGAGCGACTGCGGGACTAAAGAGCGCGCCACGTTCTGACGCTTTCTCGCAGCAAAGTTTTGGAATGCAGCGTGAAATTGATCAGTGGCGGATCGGGCATATCCAGTGATCCGCATCACGCCGAGGTAAACAAAAGGTTTCGCCGTTTGGACACCGGGTATTCATCGGCGGCTCATGGTATCTTCACATTCCTTCCGGCACCTTTCCCCAAGCAAACGGAGGCTGAGCCAGCACCTGCGAAGCCGACCATGATCCGGGGCGTGCCCCGTATTCTTGGAGAGCGTGACGATGGCCGGCCCCACCGTTTCGGTGATCATCGCTGCGTACAACGCGATGCCTTATCTGACGCGTTGCGTCGAGTCCGTCGCGGACCAGACCATCGGCCGTGAGCGGCTGGAAGTGATCGCCGTCAACGACGGCTCCACGGACACGACCCCGGCCGAGCTCGAACGCCTGGCCGGTCTGTACCCGAAGCTGATGCGCGTCGTCCACCAGGAGAACTCCGGCGGCCCCGCCGCCCCCCGCAACGCCGGTCTGGACCTCGCGCGCGGCACGTACGTCTTCTTCCTGGACGCCGACGACTACCTGGGCCCCGAGGCCCTGGAACGCATGGTGGCCATGGCCGAGCAGAACGGCACCGACGTCGTCCTCGGCAAGATGGTCGGCGTCGGCGGGCGCGGCGCGCCCAAGTCGATGTTCCAGCGCGACCAGCCGAAGACCGATGTCTTCACCTCCCGTGTCTGGTGGACCCTCAGCCCCATGAAGCTGTTCCGCCGCACGCTGCTGGAACGGCTCGGACTGCGTTTCCCGACCGATTTGCGCACCGGCGAGGACCAGCCGTTCGTGGGCCGGGCGTACCTGGCGGCGTCGGGCATCTCCGTCGTCGCCGACTACGACTGCGTGTTCTGGGTGCTGCGGGACGACGGCAACAACGTCACCAAGACCACCTCCGGCTCGGAGCCGCGGCTGCGCTATCTCGCCCGCATGGTCGACATGATGGTGGACAGCGTTCCGGCCGGCCCGAACCGCGACCACCTGGCGCACCGGCACCTGACGGTCGAGGTGCGCACCCTGGTCCGCTGGCACCTCGCACGCGAGCCGCGTGAGCAGCAGGAGAAGACCCTCGCCCGGCTCGCCGAGATCATCGACCCGCTGCTCCACGAGGGCCTGCGCGAGCGGATCACCGGACTGGCCTGGCTGCGGCTGCACTTCATCCGGGAGCGGATGCTCGACGAACTCCTTGAGGTCGACCGCTTCGAGATCCAGGAGAGCGCGTCGAAGTCCGCCACCCCGCTGCTCGTCGAAGACGGCCGGGCCTATGTGCGCCACCCCTTCCTGCGCGACCCGGCCCGCTCCGTCCCCGACGCCTACTACGACGTCACCGACCGGCTCGGCACCCGCCACCACGTCTCCCGCGCCGAACTGCGCGGCACCGCGCTGCACCTGGCCGGGCACGCCTACCTGCACCGCGTGGCGACCGACGAGGTGAGCACCGCCCTCCTGCTGCGCGAGCGCGACAGCAAGGTCGAGTACCGGCTGCCCGTGACGCACACCCCGACCCCGGGACTCGGTGCCGACGACGACGCGGGGAACTTCGTCTACGAGCGGGCCGGCTTCGAGGCCGTCGTCGACCTGGACACCGCGGCCGACGGCGAGCCCCTGGCCGACGGCCTCTGGGACATCCACCTCAGCGTGGGCGCGCAGGGCCTGTCCCGTGAGGCCCGCATCGGCGGCAAGCGGGACCGGTCCCTGGACGGCGGCCCGGACGTACGGGTCGTGGACACCGCGCGGGGCGCCCGTGCCGTCACCCTGTACACCACCAAGCCGCACGGCAACTACACGCTCGACCTCGGCGAGCGCAAGCACCGGGTCATGTCACGGCTGCCCGTCGAGACGTTCCGCTGGTCGGCGAGCGACCCGGGCCTCCTGGTGGTCACCGGCCGGAGCACGCTCGGCGCCTACCCGGACGGCGACCTCACCGTCGTCCTGACCTGCGAGGGGACCAGCGTGGCCTTCCCCACCGAACGCACCCCGCACACCGACTCCTTCACCGCGAACGTCCAGGTGTCCGAGCTGCCCGCCGGTCTCTGGCGCGGTGAACTCCGTCTCGGCGACCGGACGGCACCGCTTCCGGCGCTCCCGAAGACCCTTCCGGCCGCCAAGTGGCACCGGCGCGGCCGGGCCTGGTACGCCAAGCCGGCCTCCGGCGGCGACGGCAGGAAGTTCGGGCTGCGGGTGGCACGGACCGGCCTGGTCAAGTCGCTCGCGGACCGGCTGAGGCCGTGAGGCCCAGCGAACCACTGGATCCCTGAGGCCCCGCGGCCCGGGCGGCACGGAGCGCGGGAGGGGGCTCGTCAGAGCCGGTCGACGTCCAGGTTCGCGATGGCCGTCCGCGCCACCTCCCGGCCCCGCCCCGTGACATCCCCCTTGCCCGGGTAGCTCACGGTGAGCTTGTACATGTCCCCGGCGGCGCTCTTGTAGTAGAAGATCCGCGCCTCGCGGGGACGGGAGTGCTGGGTGTCGTCGGTCTCGTAGACGATCGTGTTCTCGGCGGCCTTCCTGCCGCGGTACGTCATCTCGCCCTCGGGGGTGGTTTTCGCGCCCTTGGACATGTCGAGGTCGTAGCTGCCCTGCTCCCTGAACTTGCTGTCGTCGTCGTACATCTCGGCCGCCGCGGACCCGGCGATGGTACGGCTCGTGTCCTCGGCCTTCCGTTCCAGGGACAGGCCGATGGAGATGGTGCCGCTCAAGTCGGTGTACGTGACCCAGTGGCCCTGGTCCGACTTACGGTCGGGATGCGCGCGCTCGTAGCCGTGCGGCACCGCGAGGGTCGCGGCGACGTCCTTCTCCCGGTGCTTGTCCCAGCCGCCGGGCAGCGGGCCCGCGAACGGGTCGGCGAGCACCAGATACGCCACCGCCGCCACCGCGACGACCGCCGCACCGAGCCCGACCCACGCCGTGCGGCCGAGCCGCGGGCCCGTCCGCGGTCCGTTCCGCGGGCCTTCGCCCGCCTCGGTCCGCACCAGCTGGGTGGGTTCGGGGGCGGGCGGGTGCGCGACCGTCTCCAGCAGGGCGCGGACCTGGGCGGTGCCCGGGCGGCGGGCCGGGTCCTTCTGGAGCAGGCCGTTGATGGCCTCGGCGAGCGCGCCCTGCGCGGAGGCGGGCGGAGCGGGCGTGCCGTTGAGGACGGACTGAAGCGTGGCGGGCGTGTTGCTGCGGCGGAAGGGCGACACGCCCTCCGTGACCGCGTACAGCACCACGCCCAGCGACCACAGGTCGCTCGCCGGGCCCGGACGCTGGCCCAGCACCCGCTCCGGCGCGATGTACTCGGGCGAGCCGACGAAGCCGCCGGTGTCGGTCAGATTCGTCTCGCCCTCGATCTGAGCGATGCCGAAGTCGGTGAGGACGACCCGGCCGTACCGGCCGAGCAGCACGTTGTCCGGCTTGACGTCCCGGTGCAGAATGCCCGCCGCGTGCGCGGCCTCCAGCGCGCCCAGCACCTCCAGGCCGATCCTGGCGGCCTCGCGCGCGCCGAGCGTGCCCTCCTGGAGCGCGTCCCCGAGGGAACGTCCCCGCACCAGCTCCATCACGATCCACGGCCGGCCGTCGACCACGGCCACGTCGTACACGTCCACGACGGCCGGATGGTCCAGCCGGGCCGCGGCGCGCGCCTCACGGCGCATCCGCTCGAAGGCGTTGTCACGTTCGCGTTCGGGGAGGTGGTCCGGGACGCGTGGCTCCTTCACCGCGACCTCGCGGTCCACCGTCTCGTCCTTGGCCCGCCACACCGTACCCATGCCGCCGTGCCCGAGCCTGGCCAGCAGCCGGTACCGGTCGCCGATGAGCCGTCCGGTGCCGTCGTCCGCGGACTGCGGCGGCACGGCGGTGGCCGCGTTCGGCGGTTGTGCGACCACGGTGGGGTTGGGTGGTTGCGCTGACGCGGCCTGGTTCGGCGATTGCGCGGCCTGGTTCGGCGGCCGCAGAGCGAAACTTGTCGGCTCGTCGGCCCCGTGACGGCGCCCCCCGTTGCTCCTCATGACCCCATCCCTATCGCGCCATGAGCTCCCGCATCCACACGGAACGCACACCGGTCACAGACCCGTGACGCAGGTGGTCGCCTATCTCCGGCTTATGCCGGTTTCGTCGCTCAGGTCCGTACGAACGTGTCGACCGCGACGTCGAAGTACTCCCGGGCCTCCCGCACCTTCCCGACCGGCGCCGACACCCATACGTCGTACATCTGCCCGTTCTCCTCCCAGCACAGGTCGTAGGTGTGCCGGGGGCCCTCGGCCGTGCTGAAGCCCTTCCAGCTGAACTCCCACAGGGCGGCGGGCCGTCCGCCGTGCGCGGTCTCGACGACCCGGCCGTCGTGGTACCCGGGGTTCGTGTCGGGGCCCTCGGCGTCCGCGCGCCGCATCACCTCGAGCGGGCCGCCCGGTTCGGGGGCGGTGACCTTGACGCCGAGGCGGAAGGTCTCCCCCGGCGACATGTAGAAGATCCGCTCGCCCTGGGGCTCGCGGGTGAAGTCCTCCGGCACGGCGAGCGAGAACCCGGCCGGGTCGTCGGCGACGCGGTAGCCGGAGGGGGCGGTGGGGCGGTCCTCGGACACGGGGGACGGGGAACGCGTCGCGGAGACCGAGGGCGAGGGCGAGAGCGAGCGCGAGCGCGAAGGCGACGCGGAGTGCGTGCGCGGGGCGGACGACGAGGGAGTGGGCCTGGGGCTCGTGGAACTTCCCGGTGCCGAACTCACCGGCGTCCTGCCCCCGTCCCCGCCCCGGTCCATCAGCAGCGCCGCCGCGGACAGACCCGCCCCCGCCACCGCGGCGACGAGCAGCGCGGCCACCAGCACGCCCCGCCGGGAGAGTGCCGCAGGCGAGGGAGCCGGGGCCGAGCGGGCGGGCAGGTCCCGCCGGGTCGGCGTGTAGCCGGAGGGCGGCGGCAGCGGCGTACGGCCCGTGTCCAGGAAGCCGCGCAGCATCCGCTCCGCCTCCGCCGCGTCCAGCCGCCGCTCCGGATCGCGTTCGAGCAGCCCCCGTACGACCGGGAGCAGCGGCTCGGCCTGCGCGGGTGTACGGATGTCGGCGAAGACCACGGCGTGCAGGATGCCGCCCAACGAGTCGCGCCGGAAGGGCGATTCACCGCTGAGGGCCGTGCACAGCAGCGCGCCGAGCGACCACAGGTCGGAGGCGGGTCCGGTCCCGGCGCCGGACATCCGCTCGGGCGCGGTGTACTCGGGCGAGCCGACGAAGGCGCCGGTGTCGGTGATCGTGGTGGCGCCCGCGACCTGGGCGATGCCGAAGTCGGTGAGGACGACCCGGCCGTCCTCGGCGACCAGGACGTTCGCGGGCTTGATGTCCCGGTGCAGGACACCGGCCGTGTGCGCCGCGCGCAGCGCGCTCAGCAGGGCGATGCCGATCCGGGCGGCCTCACCGACGTCGATCGGCCCGCGCCGGGAGATCCGGTCGGCCAGCGAGCCGCCGTCGATCAACTCCATGACGATGTACGGACGTTCGTCCTGCTCGACGACGTCGTGCACGACGATGACATGCGGGTGACGCAGCTGGGCGACCGCGCGGGCCTCGCGCAGCGTCCGGTCGCGCTGGCGTCGAGCCTCCTCCGGGGAGAGGGTCTCGTCGAGGGCGAGCTCCTTGACCGCCACCTGCCGGCCGAGCAGTTGGTCGGTGGCACGCCAGACGACGCCCATGCCGCCGCGTCCCAGCCGCGCCTCCAGCCGGTAGCGGCCCGCGATCACACGGAAGTCCCCCTCGGTCCCCATGAGCCCCATCATGCCGCACCGGACGGCCGGGCTCCGGGGCGCCGACCGGCCAAGCCCGCGGCGAAAGGCCGCTCGGCGCCGACGGGTTGAGCCGGCCTTCCGGAACCGCGCAGGTCACGAAGTCTTGGGCTGCCAGCTCCGCAACAGCGCCGTGAACTGCTCCTGCGCGGTCGGCCAGTCCTCGGCCGGCGAGGACAGGTAGATCGCGTACTCCACGCCGTCCCGGCCGATGTACGTCTCGTCGATCGCGCGACGCGGCCCGGGGAACTTCGTGTCCTTCGCCTGCGCGGTCCAGGTGTACTCCCACAGCGAGGCCCTGCGGTCGCGGTAGGTGTTGGCCTCCAGCCGCACCTGGTGGTAGTCGACCAACCGGTTGAGCTGCTGGTCCAGGTCGCGCTGGTGCTCGTAGGGGTCGGCGAAGTCGGGCGAGGCGTCGACGGCGATCCGGACGAAGTGCCTGCCGCCGTCCGGCGAGTAGTCGATCTGGTTCAGGTCGCCTTCGTCGCTGAAGACCGACCGCGTCCAGCCCTTGGGCAGGGCGAGGCCGAAGCCCAGCGGGTCGTCGATGTGCTCCCAGTTGTCGGGGACCGTCTCCGCACCGGGGCTCGGCGTGCTCGACGTGCTCGGCGTGCTCGGCGACGGGCCGGTGCTCGTGCCGGTCGAGGCGGGCGAGCCGCTCTGATTCCGCCGCCCCTCGTCCCACTTCTGAAGGCCCACCGCAGTGGCCCCGCCGACGAGCGCGGCGAGCACGATCACCAGGGCGAGCGAGCGCAGCCGACGGCGTCTCGGGGGCCCGGACGTGACGGTCCCGGTCCCCACCACGGGGGTTCCACCGGGGCCCGCCGGTCCCAGCACCGTCGGCCCGACGGCCGTCGCGCCCGTCGCGGGACGGTACGCCGTGGCCGCCTCCGGCCCGTACGACGCCCCGCCGGTCCCCGTCTCCTGCCCGACGGGCTGCCCGGCCGTCCGCCGGCCCGCCTCCCCGGTGCCGCCGTACTGCGTCGGCACGAACGCCTGTGCGGTGCTGGGCCGCCGCCCCTCCGCCGCCTCGGCGAGCATCTGCTCGGCCTGGGCCGCGTCCGGCCGGGTGGCCGGGTCCTTGCGCAGGAGGGCGCTGATGACGGGCTCCAGCGGACCGGCGTACTGCGGTCCCGCGGCCTCCTCCTCGACGACCGCCTGCATGGTGGTCAGCGGTGAGGTACGGCGGAACGGCGACCGGCCCTCGACCGCCGTGTACAGCGTCGCGCCGAGCGCCCACAGGTCGGAGGACGGACCGGGGTCGTGGCCGCGGACGCGCTCCGGTGCCAGGTAGTCGACCGAGCCGACGACCTCTCCGGTACGGGTGATGGTGGTGTCGCCCTCGATCTGGGCGATGCCGAAGTCGGTGAGCAGGACGCGGCCGTCGTGGCCGAGCAGGACGTTGCCGGGCTTGACGTCCCGGTGCAGCACGCCCGCGGCGTGCGCCGCGGTCAGGGCGCGCAGCACCCACAGACCGATCCGCGCGGCCTCGGTGGCCTCGACGCGTCCCTGTTCCTTGACCTCGTCGGCCAGCGAGCGGCCCTCGACCAGCTCCATCACGATCCACGGCCGGCCGTCGTGCTCGAGGACGTCGTGCACGGTGACGACGGCCGAGTGGTTGATCCGCGCGGCGGCCCGGGCTTCCGCGCGGGTACGCGCGAGCAGCACGCCCTGTTCGCTCTCCGAGACGTACAGCGCGGCGGTCAACTCCTTGACCGCGACAGCCCGGTGCAGCAGCTCGTCGTGCGCCCGCCACACCCGGCCCATGCCACCGCTGCCGATCGAGTCGGCCAGCCGGTACCGGCCCGCGAGGAGCAGGCCCTGCATCTGATTCACGTTGCCCCGCAATGCTCTTGACAGGCTCAGACTAAGGACCGGCCCGCGTCCAGGGAACAAGCGGGGTACCACGGAAACCGCACTGTGACGGTTGTCGCTTCTGCCGACCGGCGGGAACCGAACCCGGGCAGTCGACGAAGGCGCCGAAACACCGTGGCCGTCCGGCGAGCCGGATACCGGGTCAGCCGGTGAACTGGTAGGTCGCCGACACCTGCTCGTACAACCGCGTCACCTCGTCGCGCTCGGCCTCGGGGCCGCGGACCTGCACCACGTGGTACCGCCCGTCGACGAGCATCGCCAGGTTGCGCACGAACAGCTCGCGCCCGCTGTCGTCGGTCCAGGTGAACTGCCCCTCGGCCATGGTCCGCCCACCCACCTCGATCGTCCGCAGGCCGCCGGAGGTGGCCCAGCTGGACGCGCGGTACGGCCCCAGCTCGTACTCCTTCTCGCGCTGGTAGACCATCGGGTCGGTGCCGTAGGTCGCCGCGCGGTCCCGGCCCGGTACGACGATCAGCTCGAAGTCCCCGTGCGCGTAGACCACCTGTCCGAGCCCGTTCTTCGGCGTGCGGTCCCAGCCGTTCGCCACGGCCACCCGGAAGCCCTCGGCGTCCTTGCGCAGGGTGAAGCCGTCGGCGACCTCGGGGCCGCTGGGCTGTGTCTCGCCGGTACCGGCGGACGCGGAGGGGGTGTTCTCCCGCGCGGGCGAGGTCTGGTCGGGCCGGGGCTCACTGCTCGCGTCGGGGTCCGTGTCCGACCGTGTCGGAGCCGGGCTCACCCGCCCGGCGCTGCCGGCCGCGCCGGTGTCCTTGGCCTTCGGCATGAACAGCACGGCGTACGCGATCGCCCCGGCCAGCACGAGCAGGATCAGCACGAGCAGGGTGCGCCCGAGGCTGCGCGGTGAGCCGGAGGACTCCTGCTTGGCGCGTTTGTGCCGACCGTGCGGACTGTTGGCGGGCAGTCCCGCGCGCCGCCTGCGCACCAACTCGCCCCGCCGCCGCACGATCGGCAGCCGGCGCGGGTCCACGGGCGGCGCGGCCACGACGTGCACCCCGGCCTCCGGCTCGGGCGCCGAACGCACCAGCGAGCGCAGCCAGCCGCCCACCTCCTCGAAGTCGAGCCGCTCGGTGGGGTCCTGGCGCAGCAGCGACTCGACGACCGGCCGCAGCGGTCCGCACTCCTCGGCGAAGGCGGGCGGCTCCGCGCACACCATCTGGACCAGTTCGGCGGTCGATTCCTCCGGGTACGGCGCATGCCCCTGTACGACCCTGAAGAGCAGCGCGCCCAGCGCCCACAGGTCGGTCGCGGGCCCGATCGGCGCGGCCAGCTGCCAGTTCTCGTGCACGGGACCCGCCTGCTCCGGGGCCCAGCGCTCGGTCACGGGCCCCACGAGCGCCATCCGCGCCTGCCGCGCCCGCTCGGCGGCCAGCGCGGTCGCCGGACCACGCCGGACGGGGGCACTGGCCAGGAGATCGTCCCAACGGGCCGGCTGCCCGGCACCGGCGGGAAGAGCGCCACCGGGGGCGCCCGGCGGTACGGCACCGGCGGGCAGCGCGCCACCAGGCGCTCCCGGCGCCACGGCCCCGGCGGGGAGGCCGCCGGCTGGCGCCCCCGGCGCGGGCGCCGCGGGGCGGGGCACCGCGCCCTGCCAGGGCGCTCCGCGCACGCCGTAGGGGTCGGCGATCTGCCCGGGCGGCACCACACCGCCGCCGGGGCGACTCCGCACGGCCCCGGTCGGGCCCCGCGCATCGCTCCCGGCGGTGTACGGCGACGGCGGGCGGCCGTCGGTCGTGTTGTCGCCCTCGGGGGCCGGACGGGCCCCGGGCAGTGCCGCCCGGCCGTTCTGCTGTGCCTCCTGCACCCGGGCCGCGGCCCGTGCGCCCGCGCGATACGCGGCGATCGCCCCGGCACGCGCGGCCCGGACATCCCCACCGCTCTCCAGGGCCGCCCGGCGGCCGGAGGGGGCCGAGGCGTTCGCCCCGTGCGTGCCGTGCGCCGCGTCCGGACCGGCCGACGGCAGCCCACCGGCAGCGCGCGCCTCGATGGCGGCCCGCCGCGCGGCCTCGGCCTCCACGGCACCGAGCCCGTCACCCCCACCGACACCGCCGGGCGCGCCGAAACCACCCCTCGGGCCCGTGACGCCACCGCGCCCTTCCACGGGCCCGGCGCCGCCGCTCTCGTCGACCTCCTCGACCGGCACCGGGTCGTACCCGCACAGCGCTTCCTCCGCCGCGCCGACCGCGAGTCCGGTCAGCATGACCCGGCCGTCGTCGCAGACGAGCACCGTGCGGGAGGTGATGTTGCGGTGGACCCAGCCGTGCGCGTGCAGCACCCGCAGGGCCATGAGCACGTCGGAGGCGACCTCCGCCGCCCGGTAGGGCGACAGCGGCTTCTCGGCGAGCAGCGCCGCCAGCGGCCGCGCGGCCACCAGTTCGCTGACCACCCAGAGCGAACCGCCCTCGGCGAACACGTCGAAGACCTGGTCGAGCCGCGGATGGTCGGGTATCCGGGCGGCCGCCTGCGCGGCCTCGACCGCCCGCCGCACGACGGGATCGGCCGGCCGCCGCGTGCTCGCGCCCGCGCGCGCCGCCGGTCGGCGCGGGCCGCGCTCACGCGCCGTGAACCCCTCGGGCAGCCCCTCGGCGTCGAGCACCTCCGCCTCGACGACCTCCGGCAACGGCACCTGCCTGACCAGGACTTCCTGCCCGCTGTAGGTGTCGAAGGCCCGGGTCTCGGCGAGTTCGTACTCGTCGGACGGCGGCAGCGGCAGGCGGTAGCGGTCGGCGAGCACCCGACCCGCGTAGTCGTCCACTTTGCCTCCCCCGGCCGCCCGGTTGGTCAAATCCGTTCGTCTCGCGGACCGTTCCGGCCGTATAGCTGGATGCGTACGGTCCGCAAGCACTCACGATACGTGCCGGAGGCAACCTGCAAAGAGGGGTTGACCGATCTCAGGCCCCAAACCCGCGGGCCGCCCGGATCACTTCTTCGGTTCGAAGGTCTCCGCCAGCGTCCGCCACGTGTTCTTCCGCAGATCGCCGTCCCAGATCGACGCCGGCGCCGTGTACATCAGGGCGTACCCGAGATGGTCGTTGACGACGAATCCGCGGTCGACGGTCCGGTACTTCGTGCCGCTCTCCGTGTAGGTGAATTCCCAGTCGGCGGTCTTCCAGCCGCGATAGTCCACCGTCACGATCTGGATCTTCCGGTACTGCGAGCGCGTCATGTAGCGCTCCTGGTTCTCCCAGTCCGCCTTCGGGTCGTCCTTCGGCGTGGTCGTCCAGGCGACCAGCAGCTTCTGCCCTCCGGGACCGGTGAAACGGTCCCCCGCGGAGCCCGAGGACTGGAACGTCCATCCCTCGGGCAGTCCTATCGAGTAACCCTGCCCGCCCTTGTGCTTCGACGCCACCTGGTCGTCAGAGGCGCCGGTGCCGGTGCTTGTGCCTGTGCCGGTGTCGCCCGAGCCGCCGGACGCCGCGCCCGCCGTGGCGTCCGGCGCCGACCCGTCCGCGGAGTCCGAGTCGTCGCCCGTCGAGGCGGACTGCGACGCGTCGTCGCCCGACCCCGACCCGTCGCTCGTGTCCTCCTTGGTGCCGGCACTCCCGCTCGCACTGGCCGCGGTACTCGCACCGCCGCCGCTCTTGGAGCCCTTGGCACTGTTGTCGTCGCCACCGAGCGTCAGGGCCAGCACGGTACCGATCACCGCGAGCACCACCACCAGGGCGATGATCACCAGCGTCCGCTTCGGCACCACGTCGGTCAGCGGCGCCTTGGGCACGGACCGCGGCGGCAGATCCGGCGGCGTCATGACGGGCCACCCCGAACTACGCCCGCCGGGAGCCGCGTTACCGCTCCCCTGAGCAGACCGCCCACCGCCACCGGCCGTGTCGGCCGACGTACCGCCGGACACCGGCGCGGAGGCAGACCCGGAAGCAGTTGTCGACGCCGGCGCGGACGCGGAGACCGCCGTCGTCCCGGCGCCGCCCGCGGCCGCTCCGCTGTCGGCGGACTTGGCACGCGTCGCGGCAGCCGAGGTGGCCGCACCGGCCGCGACGGCGGCCTTGCGCACCGAACGCAGCGCCCCGCGCAGCTTGTCCGCCGCCTCTTCGCCCCGCTTGCCACCGGGCGCGTCCGGCTGCGCCGGCAGGGGCACCACCTTCGTCGCGTCCGCGGGCTCCGGCTCGGCGGCCCTGGGCTCGGGCGCCTGGACCACCTTGGTCAGCATGGCCCGCGCGCCCGCGTCGTCGAGTCGCTGCGCCGGGTCCTTGGTGAGCAGCCCGTAGATGACGTCCTTCAGCGGACCCGCGTGCTTCGGCTCCTCCAGCGGCTCGGTCATCACCGCCGTGAGCGTCGCGATCGCGGAGCCCTTGTCGTACGGCGGAGCACCCTCGACCGCCGCGTACAACAGACCGCCGAGCGACCACAGGTCGGCCGCGGGGCCCGGCTTGTGGCCGCGGGCGCGCTCCGGGGAGATGTAGGAGGGAGCACCGACGAGCATGCCGGTGGAGGTGATCGACGGGTCACCCTCGACCTGGGCGATGCCGAAGTCGGTCAGCACGACCCGGCCGTCCTCGGCGATCAGCACGTTCGACGGCTTCACGTCACGGTGCAGGATGCCCTCGCGATGCGCCGACCGCAGCACGTCGAGGATGGCCAGGCCGACCTCCGCCGCGCGCTTCGGCTCCAGCAGACCGTCCTCACGGATGGCCTCGGCGAGGGACTTGCCCTCGACGAGCTCCATCACGATCCACGGCCGGTCGTCCTCGTCGACCACGTCGAAGACCGTCACCGCGCTCTTGTTGCGGATCCGGGCGATGGCCTTGGCCTCGCGCAGCGTCCGCGTGATCAGCCGGCGTTTCTCCTCGTCGTCGATGTTCGACGGGAACCGCAGCTCCTTGACGGCAACCGTGCGGCCGAGGGTCTCGTCCTCGGCGCGCCACACCGTTCCCATGCCGCCGCGGCCGAGCACATCTCCCAGCCGGTACCGCCCGGCGAGGAGACGTGCGCTCTTGTCCTGACGGGATGTCCCCGCCCGCTCCGCCTCCGACATGCGTCCCCTCATGCAACCCGCCCTGACAGAGCCTCCATTGTCCCTCACCCGACAAGTGCTCGACGCCCAGGGTGCCCCTGACCGCGCCACGGGGTCCGCGCGCTCCGGCCCGGGAGCCCGCGGATCTCACCGACTGATACCGGCCACCTGCTCCGACCTGGGCTCCAGCCGGTTCGTGGGGCCCGGTGAGGCCCATGTTCCGGGGCCCTGCATGATGGGCCGCGACAAGGGAGGGCCGCGATGGCGCCGCTACGGACACTGCTGGCCGTGCCTTTGTCCTTGGCCCTTCTCTGCCTGGTACCGGCCGGTTCGCAGGCGCGCTCCACCCCGCCCACCGACACCGTCCTGCCGCTGTTGGTCACCCGGGGCGAGGCACCCGCCGCGGCCCTGCTGGCCCGGGAGGGGGTGAACACCCGTTACGCCCAGGCCGGTCCGGGAATATCCCCTACCGACCACTTCCGTGCCGGCAGCATCACCAAGACCTTCGTCGCGACGATCGTGCTGCAACTGGCCGACGAACACCGGCTGTCCCTGTCCGACACCGTGGAGCGGCACCTGCCCGGCCTGGTGCGTGGAGCGGGCAACGACGGGCGCGCGCTGACCCTGCGCTCCCTGCTCACCCACACCAGCGGCCTGTACGACTTCACCCGGGACACCGGGGGCACCGTGCCCCTCACCCCTCTTCAGTCCGTGCGTATCGCGCTCACCCACCCTCCGGCCGACCGCGGCCGCTTCGCCTACTCGAACACCAACTACGTCCTGCTCGGCCTGGTCGTCGAGCAGGTCACCGGCCGCTCGTACGCCGCCGAGGCCGAGCGCCGCGTCATCGCTCCGTTGGGTCTGACGGGCACCTCCTTTCCCGGATCCCGCACATCCCTCCCCGTCCCGCACGGCCGCGCCTACGCCGCCGACGGGTCCGACGTCACCGAACTCGACCCGCGGGTGGCCGGGGCCGCGGGCGAGCTGGTGACCACGCTCGCCGATCTGGACCGCTTCTACGCGGCGCTGCTCGGCGGTGAGCTGCTGTCCCCGCACAGGCTGCGCGAGATGCTCGACACCCGTGCCGCACACGGCTCGTACGGCATGGGCCTGTTCCCCGTGAAGCTCCCGTGTGGGACCACGGTGTGGGGGCACAACGGACGCGTCCCGGGCAGCTACGTGCGCACCGCGGCCACCGTGGACGGCCGTCGCGTCCTCACCTTCCGGGTGAACACGACCGCGGTCGCAGACCCCGACCTCGAACCGGCGCTGCTCGCCGCCGAGTTCTGCCCCCGCACCTCGTAGAACGGCCGAGATTCGACCAGAGATCCCGGCCCGCGACACTCGTTCGAGTGATAACGAGTGGCCGGAGAGCGGCGAGTGCCGACAGGCCCGCAGCCCGCAGCCCCCACCGAGCGGGCCGCGGGACGGCTGCGGGCTGCGGGCTGCGGGCTGCGGGCTGCGGGCTGCGGGCTGCGGGCTGCGGGCTGCGGGCTGCGGGCTGCGGGGGCCTACAGCGGCACGATGTCCGGCGCACCCAGCCGTGCCGCGTCCGCCGTCAGGTCGTCCGGCTGGAGCTGCGACTCCCGCTCCGCCTCCACCCGCTTCTCGTAGTGCTCGACCTCGCGCTCGATCTGGTCCTTGTCCCAGCCGAGCACCGGCGCCATCAGCTCCGCGGCCTCGCGGGCGCTGCGCGTGCCCCGGTCGAAGGTCTCGATGGAGATGCGGGTGCGCCGGGTCAGCACGTCGTCCAGATGACGGGCGCCCTCGTGCGAGGCGGCGTAGACGATCTCGGCGCGCAGGTAGTCGTCGGCCGCCTGCAGGGGCTCGCCCAGGGAGGGGTCGGCCGCGATGAGGTCGAGCACCTCCTGCGCCGCCGAACCGAACCGGTTCAGCAGGTGCTCCACGCGCACCACGTGCAGACCGGTCTTCGCGGCGATCCGCGCCCGCGCGTTCCACAGCGCCCGGTAGCCCTCCGCGCCCAGCAGCGGAACGTCCTCGGTGACGCACTCGGCGACCCGCATGTCGAGGCCGTGCACGGCCTCGTCCACCGCGTCCTTGGCCATCACCCGGTAGGTGGTGTACTTGCCGCCCGCCACGACCACGAGCCCCGGCACGGGATGCGCCACGGTGTGCTCGCGCGACAGCTTGCTGGTGGCGTCCGACTCGCCGGCCAGCAGCGGACGCAGTCCCGCGTACACGCCCTCTACGTCGTCGCGGGTCAGCGGCACCGAGAGGACCGAGTTCACATGCTCCAGCAGGTAGTCGATGTCGGCGCTGGAGGCGGCCGGGTGGGCCTTGTCGAGGCTCCAGTCGGTGTCGGTGGTCCCGATGATCCAGTGCCGGCCCCACGGGATGACGAAGAGGACGGACTTCTCGGTGCGCAGGATCAGTCCGGTCGCGGAGTTGATGCGGTCCTTGGGCACGACCAGGTGGATGCCCTTGGACGCCCGGACGTGGAACTGCCCGCGCTCCCCGACCATGGCCTGCGTGTCGTCGGTCCACACACCGGTGGCGTTGACGACCTGCTTGGCGTGGACCTCGTACTCCCCGCCCCCTTCGACGTCCTGGACCCGGGCGCCGACCACCCGTTCGCCCTCGCGCAGGAAGCCGGTCACCCGCGCGCGGTTGGCGACGAGCGCGCCGTACGAGGCGGCCGTGCGCACCAGCGTGGCCACGTACCGGGCGTCGTCCATCTGGGCGTCGTAGTACTGGAGGGCGCCGACGAGCGCGTCCTTCTTCAGGCACGGGGCGACACGCAGGGCGTGACGGTGGGACAGATGACGGTGCGCGGGCAGTCCCCGGCCGTGGCCGCGGGCCATCGACATGGCGTCGTAGAGCGCGACGCCCGAACCGGCGTACAGCCGCTCCCAGCCGCGGTGCTGGAGCGGGTACAGGAACGCCACCGGCTTGACCAGGTGCGGCGCGAGCCGCTCCAGCAGCAGGCCGCGCTCCTTCAGCGCCTCCCGGACCAGCGCGAAGTCCAGCATCTCCAGATAGCGCAGTCCGCCGTGGATCAGCTTGCTGGACCTGCTCGACGTGCCCGATGCCCAGTCACGGGCCTCGACCAGCCCCGTGGACAGGCCGCGCGTCACGGCGTCGAGCGCGGTGCCCGCGCCGACGACACCGGCGCCGACGACCAGCACGTCCAGTTCTCGCTCGGCCATGGCTGCCAGTGACTCGGCGCGCTGCGCCGGTCCCAGTGTCGCTGTCCTCACCGCTGCCTCCCACTCGTCGGTCGGTCCGGCCGCACCCGTGGGGCGAGACCCGGCCCGTATGCCCCCATGCCCCAATCCTGACCGGGTTGCCCGACTTCAGCCACCAGTCGCCCCCAGCCTGTGGACAACATTCGCGGGACTACCGGAAAACGCAGCCGACCAATCCCACATAACGGTCATATTTACTCCTAGTCTGACATTGCGCTTCGCTCGTCCTGTCCACAGGGCTTGCGCACCTGTCCCGCTTCGGCTATTGGGAAGGACGGCCCACTCCATGCCCGCAGATCTCGCCGTCATCGGACTCGGTCCTCTCGGCCTGCCCCTGGCCCAGGCAGCCGTCGCCGCCGGCATCGCCACGCTCGGTTACCGGACCGGGCCCGAGCCCGGTTCCCTCAGCCCCGCCGAACTGCGCCGGATGCTCTCGGGGGGCTTCCGGACCGCGACCGACCCGGCCGGCCTCGGCCGGGTCCGCACCGCCGTCATCTGCGCGCCGACCCCACGCGCCGCCGACGGCGGGTTCGACCTGAACCAGGTGGAGTCGGCCGCCCGCACCCTGGCCGAACGCCTGCGACCGCACACCACCGTGATCCTGGAATCGCCCGTGTACCCCGGGACGACCGAGGAATTCCTGCGCCCCCTGCTGGAAGAGGTCTCGGGACTGCGGGCCGGCCGCGACTTCCATCTCGCCTACTCGCCCGGCCGGGTGGACCCCGGCAACCGGGACTTCACCCCCGCCAACACCCCCAAGGTCATCGGCGGCCTCACGCCCGCGTGCACCGAGTCGGCAGCCACCTTCTACGGCCGGCTCACCGACAAGGTGGTACGCGCGCGTGGACCCCGCGAAGCCGAGACCGTGCACCTCCTGGAGACCAACTACCGCCACGTCAACATCGCCCTCGTCAACGAGATGGCCGTCCTCTGTCACGACCTCGGCGTCGACCTCTGGGACGTCATCCGCTGCGCGGAGACCAAGCCGTTCGGCTTCCAGGCCTTCCGTCCCGGTCCCGGCGTCGGCGGCCACGCCGTCCCCCAGGACCTGAGCGCCCACGCGGGCCGCACCCTGCGCATGGTGGAGCTGGCCCAGCAGGTCAACAGCCGGATGCCCCGGTACGTCGTCCAGCGCGCCGCGGCCCTGCTGAACGAGCACGGGAAGTCAGCCCGCGGAGCGCGTGTGCTGCTGCTCGGCGTCACCTACAAGGCCGACCTGGCCGACCAGCAGGCCACGCCCGCCCAGGAGATCGCGGTCCGGCTGATGGAACTCGGCGCCTCCGTCAGCTACCACGACCCGCACATCCCATCGTGGAGCGTTCTGAACCGCCCGGTGCCGCGCGCGGACTCCCTCTACGAGGCGGCCGCCCACGCCGACCTGACGATCCTCCTCCAGCAGCACCGCACATACGACCTGCAGGGCCTGTCGGTGAAGGCCCAACTCCTGCTCGACACGCGGGGCGCCACACCGACGGGGGCGGCGCACCGGCTCTGACGGCGGCGGACCCGGGCGGATCCGGCAAGCAGCTGACAAGCCCGGTTGCCCGGTCCGACGGCGAAGGGCCCGTTCACCCAGTGGTGAACGGGCCCTTCGCGCGTGATCGACGTACTACCGCGATCGACGTACGGCCTAGCGCTTGTGCTGCGAGTCCGCCACCGTCACCTCGACGCGCTGGAACTCCTTGAGCTCGCTGTAGCCGGTGGTGGCCATGGCGCGGCGCAGGGCGCCGAAGAGGTTCATCGAGCCGTCCGGGGTGTGCGACGGGCCGGTGAGGACCTCCTCGATGGTGCCGACCGTGCCGAGGTCGACCTTCTTGCCGCGCGGCAGCTCCTCGTTGACGGCCTCCATGCCCCAGTGGTGGCCCTTGCCGGGCGCGTCCGTGGCGCGGGCGAGTGGGGAGCCCATCATCACCGAGTCGGCGCCGCAGGCGATCGCCTTGGGCAGGTCGCCGGACCAGCCGACGCCGCCGTCCGCGATCACGTGCACGTACCGGCCGCCGGACTCGTCCATGTAGTCACGGCGGGCGGCCGCGACGTCGGCGACGGCCGTGGCCATCGGGACCTGGATGCCCAGCACGTTGCGCGTGGTGTGCGCGGCGCCGCCGCCGAAGCCGACCAGCACGCCGGCCGCCCCGGTGCGCATCAGGTGCAGCGCCGCGGTGTACGTGGCGCAGCCGCCGACGATGACCGGGACGTCGAGTTCGTAGATGAACTGCTTCAGGTTCAGCGGCTCGTGCGAGCCGGACACGTGCTCCGCCGACACCGTCGTACCGCGGATGACGAAGATGTCCACGCCCGCGTCGACGACCGCCTTGGAGAACTGGGCCGTGCGCTGCGGGGAGAGCGCGGCCGCCGTGACCACACCGGAGTCGCGCACCTCCTTGATGCGCTGCCCGATCAGCTCCTCCTTGATGGGAGCCGCGTAGATCTCCTGGAGGCGCCGGGTCGCGGTCTCGTCGTCCAGCCCGGTGATCTCGTCGAGCAGCGGCTGCGGGTCCTCGTACCGCGTCCACAGGCCCTCGAGGTTCAGCACGCCCAGACCGCCGAGCTCACCGATGCGGATCGCGGTGGCCGGGGAGACGACCGAGTCCATCGGGGCGGCCAGGAAGGGCAGCTCGAAGCGGTAGGCGTCGATCTGCCAGGCGATCGAGACCTCCTTCGGGTCCCGCGTGCGGCGGCTGGGGACGACGGCGATGTCGTCGAAGGCGTACGCCCGGCGGCCGCGCTTGCCGCGCCCGATCTCGATCTCAGTCACGTTTGTGGCCTTTCCCTCTGCGTTTCAGCGTCTTCCAGTATCGCCGACGGGTACGACAAGGGCGGCCCCGGAGTGTTCCGGGGCCGCCCTCGGCGTACCTCACAGGCGCTTCACGCGTACGTGCGTGTCACTTGTTGCGGCTGTAGTTCGGTGCTTCGACCGTCATCTGGATGTCGTGCGGGTGGCTCTCCTTGAGGCCCGCCGACGTGATCCGTACGAACCGGCCGTTCTCCTGGAGGGCCGGGACCGTCTGGCCGCCGACGTAGAACATCGACTGGCGCAGACCGCCGACCAACTGGTGGACGACCGAGGACAGCGGGCCGCGGTAGGGCACCTGGCCCTCGATGCCCTCGGGGATCAGCTGCTCGTCGGAGGCGACGCCCTCCTGGAAGTAGCGGTCCTTGGAGAACGACTTGCGGTCGCCACGGGTCTGCATGGCGCCCAGGGAGCCCATGCCGCGGTACGACTTGAACTGCTTGCCGTTGATGAACATCAGCTCGCCCGGCGACTCCTCGCAGCCCGCGAGCAGCGAGCCCAGCATCACCGTGTCGGCGCCGGCGACCAGGGCCTTGGCGATGTCGCCGGAGTACTGCAGGCCACCGTCGCCGATGACCGGGACGCCGGCCGCGCGGGCGGCGAGCGCGGCCTCGTAGATGGCCGTGACCTGCGGGACGCCGACGCCGGCGACCACACGGGTCGTGCAGATGGAACCGGGGCCGACACCGACCTTGATCCCGTCGGCGCCCGCGTCGACGAGGGCCTGGGCGCCGTCGCGCGTGGCGACGTTGCCGCCGATGACGTCGACGCCGGCGGAGTTCGACTTGATCTTGGCGATCATGTCGCCGACCAGCCGGGAGTGACCGTGCGCGGTGTCGACGACGATGAAGTCGGCGCCCGCCTCGACCAGTGCCTGAGCCCGCTCGAAGGCGTCACCGGCGACACCCACGGCGGCGCCGACCAGCAGCCGGCCCTTGGCGTCCTTCGCGGCGTTCGGGTACTTCTCCGCCTTGACGAAGTCCTTGACCGTGATCAGGCCCTTGAGCACACCCCGGTCGTCGACCAGCGGCAGCTTCTCGATCTTGTGGCGGCGCAGCAGCTCCATGGCCTCGACGCCGGAGATGCCGACCTTGCCGGTGACCAGCGGCATCGGGGTCATGACCTCGCGGACCCGGCGGGTGCGGTCGCTCTCGAAGGCCATGTCACGGTTGGTGACGATGCCGAGCAGCTTGCCGGCGCCCTCGGTGACCGGGACGCCGCTGATGCGGAACTTGGCGCACAGCGCGTCCGCCTCGGCGAGCGTGGCGTCCGGGTGGATGGTGATCGGATCGGCCACCATGCCGGACTCGGAGCGCTTGACCAGGTCGACCTGGTTGGCCTGGTCCTCGATGGAGAGATTGCGGTGCAGCACGCCGACGCCGCCCTGGCGGGCCATCGCGATCGCCATGCGCGACTCGGTGACCTTGTCCATGGCGGCGGACAGCAGCGGGATGTTGACCCGCACGTTCTTGGAGACGTACGAGGCGGTGTCGATCTCGTCGGGCGCCATGTCCGACGCGCCCGGCAGCAGCAGCACGTCGTCGTAGGTCAGCCCGAGTGTCGCGAATTTACCGGGCACTCCGTCGACGTTGGCAGTCATGACACCTTCCCCAAATGGCCTTGATCGGTGCGGATGTCCATGCTAACGGGAAGCGGAGCTCCCTCATTCCACGGTTCCCGCCGACTCCTGGCTTCGTATGTTCGTACGGACACGACGGGGCGCCTGTTCAGGACGGGCCGCCGCCAAGGCTCTCGACAAGGAGCCGCTACTGCTCGGCGAGCGCCCGCAACCGGCTCAGCGCCCGGTGTTGCGCCACCCGGACCGCGCCGGGTGACATTCCCAACATCTGACCCGTTTCCTCTGCCGTCAGCCCCACCGCGATGCGCAGCAGCAGCAGCTCACGTTGGTTCTCCGGGAGGTTGGCCAGCAGTTTCTTCGCCCACTCGGCGTCGCTGCTGAGCAGTGCCCGCTCCTCGGGGCCCAGCGAGTCGTCGGGCCGTTCCGGCATCTCGTCGGACGGGACGACCGTCGAGCCCGGATGCCGCATCGCCGCGCGCTGGAGGTCGGCCACCTTGTGCGCGGCGATCGCGAAGACGAACGCCTCGAAGGGGCGGCCGGTGTCGCGGTAGCGGGGCAGGGCGAGGAGGACGGCCACGCAGACCTCCTGGGCCAGGTCCTCCACGAAGTGCCGCGCGTCGCCGGGCAGCCGGGACAGCCGGGTGCGGCAGTACCGGATGGCCAGGGGGTGGACATGGGCGAGCAGGTCGTGCGTGGCCTGCTCGTCCCCGTCGACGGCGCGGTGGACCAGTGCACCGATCGCCCCTGGGGCAGTGGCCACGTCGTCCTCGCGCATCGGACCATGGTGCCCTGCGGCCGACTGCTCCGTGGCACCGCGTCCATCGTTGTGCACCGAAGCGTTATGAGCAGGTGCGCTGGAACTCATCCCTTGCGCCCTCCCCTTCCGCTTGACCGACTCGTCCCCGAGGAACTCCACACCTCAAGGATGCGGCATCCGCGGCGAAACGAGCAGCGGGCACCGGGCGAGCCCGGTTGCCACCCCCGCCCACCATGAGGTAGGCGGGGATTACCTGGGACTTCCTACGGGTCCTGCTGACCCCGCGACGACACGCTCCGCACACCCGGCACGCCTAGCGCACCAGACCCCAGCGGAACCCGAGCGCCACCGCGTGCGCCCGGTCCGAGGCGCCGAGCTTCTTGAAGAGGCGTCGGGCGTGAGTCTTGACCGTGTCCTCGGAGAGGAACAGCTCACGGCCGATCTCCGCGTTGGAGCGCCCGTGGCTCATGCCCTCCAAGACCTGGATCTCCCGCGCGGTGAGCGTGGGCGCGGCGCCCATCTCGGCCGAGCGCAGTCTGCGCGGGGCGAGACGCCAGGTCGGGTCGGCGAGAGCCTGCGTGACCGTGGCACGCAGTTCGGCGCGCGAGGCGTCCTTGTGCAGATAGCCGCGGGCGCCGGCGGCCACCGCGAGGGCGACTCCGTCCAGGTCCTCGGCGACGGTGAGCATGATGATGCGCGCACCGGGGTCGGCGGACAGCAGCCGCCGTACGGTCTCGACGCCGCCCAGGCCGGGCATGCGTACGTCCATCAGAATCAGGTCCGAGCGGTCGGCACCCCAGCGGCGGAGGACTTCCTCGCCGTTGGCCGCCGTCGTCACGCGCTCTACACCGGGTACGGTCGCGACCGCGCGGCGGAGCGCCTCTCGGGCAAGCGGGGAGTCGTCGCAGACGAGGACGGATGTCATGGCCGCCCTCCGCAGCTGATGCGCGTCACCTTGTGCCTCCAGGCTGGTACGAAATCGTCACCTGTGCGGTCGACCGTCTCGGACGCCTGCCCGAGCGTTTGCATTCTCAACCGCCTCCGCACTCTCAACGACGGTCACTCGAAAGAGTTACGGGGCCGTGTGCCATCTTCGGCACTCTACGTGAGGGGACGGACACGGCGCAGATGCGCGCGGCAGACCCTCAACCTTTCATCACAACCCGTGCCCCATTTAGCCCTATTTCTTCCCTTCTGCTGGTGTCTGAGGCTAGATTCGCAATGAGTCATATTTTCATCTCCTTAGACCGTAGATGTACGGTCGTGAGCACCGTATCCGCTCAGAACGGCTGCAAGGGGTCACGTAATGGCAGATTTCTCCCGCCTTCCCGGACCGAACGCGGACCTGTGGGACTGGCAGCTCCTCGCCGCCTGCCGCGGGGTGGACAGCTCGCTGTTCTTCCACCCGGAGGGCGAGCGCGGGGCGGCCCGGAGTGCTCGTGAGAATTCGGCCAAGGAGGTCTGTATGAGGTGCCCGGTCCGCGCGCAGTGCGCGGCGCACGCGTTGGCGGTGCGCGAGCCGTACGGCGTGTGGGGCGGACTGACCGAGGACGAACGCGAGGAACTCATGGGCCGGGCGCGCAACCGGCTGGTATCGGCGTCGGCCACCGGCGGGGACGGCGGCTCGAACAACTGAAGGAACGTTTCTTCAGATGTGTATGAATACGGATGTACTGCTGAACACAGATGTTCAGGTGACTACAGATGTACGGATGAACAGAGGGCACGCGTACGCGTGCCCGCCGACTTTTCCGCTTACCGAATTTTCAGGCACACGTTTTCAGCGCACGGCCGCCCGCTCCAGCTGCTCCAGCGTCGCCGCCACCGCCGGCACCTGAGCCAGGTCGGGCAGCGTGAGTGCGACGATCTTCCGCCGTACCGGCGGTTCCACCGTCACTGTCCGTACTCCCCGGGGCCGCACGGACTCGACGGCGAGCTGGGGCAGGACGGCGACGCCGAGACCGGCGCCCACCAGTCCGACCACCGCCGGGTAGTCGTCGGTGGCGAAGTCGATGCGCGGGGTGAAGCCCGCCTTCTCGCACGCCTCCACCAGCTGACCGCGACAGCGCGGGCAGCCCGCGATCCACGGTTCCCGGGCGAGTTCGCCGATCGCGACGGACTCGGCGCGCGCGAGCCGGTGGCGTTCGGGTACCAGGCCCACCAGCCGGTCGGTCAGCAGCGGCCGTACGACGAGGTCGTCCCACTCCTCCTCGCCCGCAGCGTCCTCGTAGCGGAAAGCGAGCGCTACGTCGCAGTCGCCGTCGCGGAGCTTCTCGACCGACTCGGGCGGCTCGGCCTCCTCCAGGGAGACCCGGGTGCCGGGGTGCGCGTCCCGCAGGGCGGCGAGGGCGGTGGGGACGAGCGTGGAACTGCCGCTGGGGAAGGAGACCAGCCGGACCCGGCCCGCTCGCAGGCCGGCGATGGCGGCGACCTCCTCCTCGGCCGCGGTGAGGCCGGCGAGAATGCCGGCCGCGTGCCGGACCAGGGCCTCCCCCGCCTGGGTCAGACGCATCTCGCGGCCGGTGCGGACGAGCAGCGGGGTGCCGACCGATGCCTCCAGTGCCTTCATCTGCTGGCTGACGGCGGGCTGGGTGCAGCCCAGCTCGCGCCCCGCCGCCGAGAAGGAACCGGTGGTGGCGACGGCACGCAGGACACGGAGATGACGGGCCTCGATCACCCCTCGAGCATAAGCGGGCCTTGGGTGCCGTGCCCGATATCGCGTCGACGCTTTGGGTCACGGTCGTCTAACGTGCGGCCATGAAGCTTCTCTCGGTGAACCTGGGCCGTCCGCGGGTGGTGCCCTACACGGACCATCCGGGGGGCCTGACCGGCATCGACAAGCGGCCGACGGACGAGCCGGTGCGGGTGACCGCGCCCGGACCGAAGGGGACCGGCGCGAGCGGGCTGGCCGGGGACGCGGTGTGCGACAAGCGCCATCACGGCGGCGACGACCAGGCCGTGTACGCGGTCGCGCGCGAGGACCTCGACGACTGGGAGCGCGAGCTCGGCCGGACGCTCGGCAACGGCGCGTTCGGCGAGAACCTCACCACCTCGGGCCTCGACGTGTCCGGCGCCCTGATCGGCGAGCGCTGGCGGGTCGGGCCCGAGCTGGTGCTGGAAATCACCTGCGGACGGATCCCGTGCCGCACGTTCCAGGACCATCTGGGCGAGCGGGGGTGGGTGAAACGGTTCACGCGGAAGGGTGCCCCGGGCGCCTACCTCCGGGTGATCGAGCCCGGTGAGATCCGGTCCGGTGATCCGGTCGAGATCGTGCACCGGCCGGACCACGATGTGACGGTGGCCCTTCAGTTCCGGGCGGGGACCACCGAGCGGGAGCTGCTGCCGAGGCTGCTCCCGGCGGGCGCGGCACTGCATCCGGAGGCGCTGGCGGCGGCACAGAAGTACGTCGAGCGGTACGGAGCCTGATCCGTCGTCACGCGCCCCGCCCTCACCGCGGCCGCACGGCCCCGGGGGCCCCGGTGGACGGAGCGGACGGGAACGGTCCGGGTAACTACCCTTGGGCCATGACAACGGCTCTGATTACGGGATCGACCGCGGGCATCGGTGCCGCGTTCGCGCGGCGGCTCGCCTCGGACGGGCACAACCTCGTTCTGGTGGCGCGCGACACCAAGCGGCTTCGGGAGCAGGCGACCGAACTGCACGACCGGCACGGCATCGAGGCGGAGGTGCTGACGGCGGACCTCGCGACGGACGACGGCATCGACACGGTGGCCGCCCGGCTCGCCGACCGCAGGAACCCCGTCGACCTGCTGGTCAACAACGCGGGCTTCGGCAACAAGGGCCGCTTCCTCGAGGCGTCGATGGCCGACGAGCTGAAGATGCTCAAGGTGCACTGCGAGGCGGTGCTGCGGCTGACGGCGGCGGCGACCGAGGGGATGCGGGAGCGTGGCCGCGGCGGAGTCGTCAACGTGGCCTCGGTCGCGGCCTTCGTACCCCGGGGGACGTACGGGGCGTCCAAGGCGTGGGTCGTGCAGTTCACGCAGGGCGTCGCGCGGGATCTGACCGGCACCGGCGTTCGGCTGATGGCGCTGTGCCCCGGCTTCGTGCGGACCGAGTTCCACGAGCGGGCCGGGATGGGCACGGACAACATCCCGGGCTGGATGTGGCTGGACGCCGACAAACTGGTCGCGGCGGCGCTGGACGATCTGGCGCGCGGGAAGTCGTTGTCCGTCCCGGACCCGCGGTACAAGGCGCTGATGGGACTGGTGAAGGTGACACCGCGGGGGCTGCTGGGCGGCGTCACCTCGAGGACGGGGCGCAAGTACGGGCCCCAGTGAATCCCGGCGCGAAGAGGGTGACGTCGCCGCTCCGGTGGGAGAATGGGAGTGAGGGATCCCGGACCCAGGGGGGCCGGAGGCGGCGTCATGACGTTCGTGCAGCTCATCGAGTGCAAGACGAGCCGGTTCGACGAGATGAACCGGCTGATGGACACCTGGGTCGAGCAGACCAGGGGAAAGCGCAGCGCGACGCACGATCTGGTCGCCAGGGACAGATCCGACGGCTCGCACTTCATAGAGATCGTGGAGTTCCCCTCGTACGAGGACGCCATGCGGAACTCGAACCTCCCCGAGACCGACAAGATCTTCCGGGAGATCGTCGCCCTCTGCGACGAGATGCCGACGTTCACGGATCTCGAGGTGGTGCGCGACGAGCAGTTGTACGCGGCCAACGCGCGCAGGTTCTTCGACCTGATCGCCACCCGCGGTGAACTGCCGCCGCTGAACGAGGTGATGACGGAGAACTACCACGACCACGATCCCGCCAATGAGCAGGACATCCTCGGCCTGGACGGCCTGCGGCGCGAGTTGGAGATGTGGCGGGGCGCCTTCGACTTCGCGTTCACCGTGGAGGACCAGATCGCCCAGGGCGAGCAGGTGTGCACGCGCTGGACGTGGCAGGGCACGCACCGCGGCGACTTCCTGGGGATCGCGGCCACCGGCAGGCAGGTCTCGATGACCGGCACGACCGTCTTCCGCTGCGGCGCGGACGGAAAGATCGTCGAGGGCTGGTGGCAGTACGACAGGCTGGGGCTGATGGCACAGCTGGGGGTGCTGGACGCACTGGAGAACTGAGCGACGCCATTCCATGGACCCGCGAGGGGCGAAGCCCCCGTTCCCGGACAGTCGGGAACGGGGGCTTCATCAGGTACTGCGGGTACCGCTGTGAGGCGGTAGCGCGTGCCTCAGTGGGAGTGGCCGTGGCTGTGGCCCCCGGCGGCCGGCTCTTCCTCTTCCTTCTTCTCGACGACCAGGGTCTCGGTCGTCAGGAGGAGGGAGGCGATGGAGGCGGCGTTCTCCAGGGCGGAGCGGGTGACCTTCACCGGGTCGATGACGCCGGCCTTGACCAGGTCGCCGTACTCGCCGGTGGCGGCGTTGAAGCCCTGGCCCTTGTCGAGCTCGGCGACCTTGGAGGTGATGACGTAACCCTCCAGGCCGGCGTTCTCGGCGATCCAGCGCAGCGGCTCGACGACCGCGCGGCGGACGACGGCCACACCGGTGGCCTCGTCGCCGGTCTTGCCGAGGTTGCCCTCGAGGACCTTGGCGGCGTGGACCAGAGCGGAGCCACCACCGGAGACGATGCCCTCCTCGACCGCGGCGCGGGTCGCGGAGATGGCGTCCTCCAGACGGTGCTTCTTCTCCTTCAGCTCCACCTCGGTGGCGGCGCCGACCTTGATCACGCACACGCCGCCGGCCAGCTTCGCGAGGCGCTCCTGGAGCTTCTCGCGGTCCCAGTCGGAGTCGGTGTTCTCGATCTCGGCCTTGATCTGCGCGACGCGGCCGTGGACGTCCGCGGTGTTGCCGGCGCCGTCGACGACCGTGGTGTCGTCCTTGGTGATGGTGACGCGGCGGGCCGAGCCGAGCACGTCGATGCCGGCCTGGTCGAGCTTGAGGCCGACCTCCTCGGCGATGACCGTGGCGCCGGTGAGGATCGCCATGTCCTCCAGCATCGCCTTGCGGCGGTCACCGAAGCCGGGGGCCTTGATCGCGACGGCGTTGAACGTGCCGCGGATCTTGTTGACGACCAGGGTCGACAGGGCCTCGCCCTCGACGTCCTCGGCGATGATCAGCAGCGGCTTCGAGGAGTTGGTCTGGATGACCTTCTCCAGCAGCGGCAGCAGGTCCTGGATGGAGGAGATCTTGCCCTGGTTGATGAGGATGTAGGGGTCCTCCAGGACGGCCTCCATGCGCTCCTGGTCCGTCACGAAGTACGGCGACAGGTAGCCCTTGTCGAAGGCCATGCCCTCGGTGAAGTCCAGCTCCAGACCGAAGGTGTTGGACTCCTCGACGGTGATGACACCGTCCTTGCCGACCTTGTCCATCGCCTCGGCGATGAGCTCGCCGACCTGCTGGTCCTGGGCGGACAGCGCGGCGACGGCGGCGATGTCGGACTTCTCGTCGATCGGGCGGGCCGAGGCGAGCAGCTCCTCCGAGACGGCCTTGACGGCGGCGTCGATGCCCTTCTTCAGGGCGGCCGGGGAGGCGCCGGCGGCGACGTTCTTGAGGCCCTCGCGCACGAGCGCCTGGGCGAGCACGGTGGCGGTGGTGGTGCCGTCACCAGCGACGTCGTTGGTCTTGGTGGCCACCTCCTTCACCAGCTGGGCACCGAGGTTCTCGTACGGGTCCTCGATCTCGACCTCGCGGGCGATGGTGACGCCGTCGTTGGTGATGGTCGGGGCGCCGAACTTCTTGTCGATGACGACGTTGCGGCCCTTGGGGCCGATCGTCACCTTGACCGTGTCGGCAAGCTTGTTGACGCCGCGCTCGAGGGCGCGACGGGCGTCCTCGTCGAACTTCAGGATCTTCGCCATGGGAGCGTTGGCCCTCTCGGAAATCTCGAGGTGAATCTCAGGGTGAACGACGCTGCGCCCCCGACGCCCGGCTGATTAATGGTCGCGGGGGCCAGGGGCGCAGCTGAAAAGCAATGTGCTTCGCGAAGAAGCGAGGTGACTACTTCTCGATGATCGCGAGAACGTCGCGAGCCGAGAGGACGAGGTACTCCTCGCCGTTGTACTTCACCTCGGTGCCGCCGTACTTGCTGTACAGCACGATGTCGCCGACGGCGACGTCGAGCGGAAGACGGTTACCGTCCTCGAAGCGGCCCGGGCCCACGGCCAGGACGACGCCCTCCTGGGGCTTCTCCTTGGCCGTGTCCGGGATGACCAGGCCAGAGGCCGTGGTCTGCTCGGCGTCCAGCGGCTGGACCACAATGCGGTCCTCGAGCGGCTTGATGGCAACCTTGGAGCTGGTGGTCGTCACGATCCGACCTCCCCCTTCGGAGATCTCACGGGGTTAACTGTCTGAGGTGGCGACCAGGTGGATCCGTCGTCGCGGGTGCCGGACCTGCCCGTCGCGTGTTGGCACTCTCCAGGGGGGAGTGCCAGGGCCGAGACTATGACTGCGATTAGCACTCGGTCAAGCGGAGTGCCAATTGCACGCGGCGCGGCGTGGATATTCGGGTGCGTCGGACCCCTGTACCGGCCCTCAGCCGCCCCCGGGCTCCGCCCCCGGCCCCGCACCGCTCGTCCCCTCCTGGGGGCCGCGCCCCGGCCCCGCTTCGGCCCTGCCGGCCTGGTCCTCGCACGCCGGCCCGGCTGAAGCGCGCGAGGGGGAATCAGACGTAGTCCTCCAGGCGGCCCACCGTCAGGCCCTGTTCCTGGATTTCGCGCAGCAGGCGTGTCGTGCGTTGGCGAAGGGTCGGGGTCGGGGTCTCGTCCGGGCCGACGGCCACGATGTCGCCCGGCAGGAGCCGGTGGGCGCCCCCGGCGTACGTCAGGTCGTCGGTGCCCATCGACACCCGCCACAGCACCACCGTCGAGATCCCGCAGTCGGCCGCGGCCCGCAGGGTGGCGTCGTCGTACGTCCCGTACGGCGGCCGGAACAGGCGCGGGCGCAGGCCGAAGCGGGCCCTGAGCTTGTCCTGCTGGCCGCAGATCTCCGCGCGCTGGCCCGCGTAGGGCAGCCCCCGCAGGGAGGGATGGTCGAGGGTGTGGTTCTGGAGGTTCGCGCCCACCGACCGCAGCCGCGCGAAGTGGCCGTACGCCGGTCCGACGACGCTGTCCGTGAGGAACATGCTGACCGGCAGGCGCAGTTCACGGACCATGTCGACGAACAGCGGATCGCGCTCGGCGCCGTCGTCGTAGGTGAGGAAGACGACCTTGTCCCGGGTCGCCACGTGGTCGACCACCGGTGGAAGGCCTCGGCCCGTGGTGCCGGCGAGCGGCCGGGCCGCCGGACTGGGCGCCGGGGCCAGCGGAGCGGTCAGGCCCCAGTGCCGGTAGGCCGGCCGACCGGCCGGGCCGTGCGGCCGTACCCGCTGGGCCGCCTTCTTGCCCAGCCGCTCGATCGGGTCGACGGACTGGGCGCAGCCGGTGAGCAGTACGGCCGACGCCAGCACTCCCGCGGTCAGCACCCGCAGCCTCACAGGTAGTCCTCCAGGCGGGCCACCGCGTACCCCTCGTCGGTCACCTTCTTCAGGAACCGGCGGATCATGTCGGGCATCGTGCCGTCCCAGTCGGACCGGCCCCGGAAGTGGGTGAGGACGATGTCCCCGGGGTGCAGGTCCTGGTCCCACTCGCGGTACTCCCAGTGGTCGACGAAGACTTCCTCGTCCCAGATCGGGGCGTACTTGATGCCGCAGGACTTCGCGGCGAGCAGGGTGTCCTGGTTGTAGTTGCCGTAGGGCGGGCGGAAGACGGTCGGTCGCTTGCCGTAGTGCTTCTCGATCACGTCCTGCATGTCGCAGATCTCGTGCTTCTGCTCGTCGTACGACAGCCCGGGCAGGTAGGGGTGGTGGAGGGTGTGGTTGTTCAGGACCACTCCCCTGCGCTGCATCTTCTTGAAGAACCCGTAGTCGTCCTTGATCAGGTAGTCGCTGAGGAAGGCGGTGTACGGGATCTTCAGGTCGCTCATCATGCGCAGGAACGTCGGGTCCTTGTCGGAGCCGTCGTCGATGGTGAGGAAGACGATCTTCTTCTTGGTGGGGATCGCGGTGAAGACCGGGGGCAGGTCCAGCTCCTCCTGGCCGTCGACCTCGAAGCCGTCGCGCGCGGTGATCTTCGGCTTGCGCGCCGGGGGCCGCGGGGGCAGCAGGGGGACCTTCGCCAGACCCCAGTGCTTGGCCGCGGCGGCCCGGGTCGCGTAGTCGGCACGCAGCTTGCCCGCGTAGGAGTCGAGGGCGCGGGCCGGGGGTGCCAGGAGTGGCCGCGGCTGTCCGGGGGTCCCGCGGAGCCCCGCGTCGTCGCCCTGCGCACAGCCCGAGGCGACGGCGGCGACGGCGAGCACGGCGATGCCCCCACGAAGCCGGGAGAGCCGGGAGGACCGGGAGGGTGAGAGCCGGGGGGACCGGGAGAGCCGGGAGAGCCGGCAGAACCTGGAGACCCTCGAAGTCCCGACAAAACTACTTTTGTCATCTTGTACGACCACTCGCATGTTGCCGGATCCTCCCAGGCCACAGCCCCGAACCCGCCCCGACACCGCCACCGGAGGCAGACCATCCACCGACTGGCCCACAATGAGCCGGTGAACGACCTGCACGCCCTCCTCACGCCCGAAGGCCGCGCCCTCCTCGACGAGGTGCGCGACACCGCCCCGGCCGACGAACTCGCCGTCGCCACCCGGCTGCGCCGCGACCACCCCGCCGAACTGGTCTCGGCGGCGCTCGGACAGGCGCGGCTGCGCCAGCGGGCGGCGGCGAAGTTCGCGGCCGAGGACGCGCGGCGGATGTTCTTCACGCCCAACGGGGTGGAGCAGTCCACCCGGACGTCGGTGGCGACGTACCGCGCGCGGAGGTTCGCGGAGCTCGGCGTGACCTCGGTCGCCGACCTGTGCTGCGGGATCGGCGGCGACGCGATCGCGCTCGCCCGCGCCGGTATCCGCGTCCTGGCCGTGGACCGCGACCCGTCGACGGCGGCGGTGGCGCGCGCGAACGCCGACGCGCTGGGGCTCGCCGGTCTGATCGAGGTGCGGGAGTCGGACGTCACGGAGGTGGACGCCGCCGCGTACGACGCCGTCTTCGTGGACCCGGCGCGCCGGGGCGGCCGCGGCCGCGTCTTCGATCCGGAGGCGTACTCGCCGCCGCTGTCCTGGGCGGTGGACGCGGCCCGGAAGGCCCGGCACGCCGCACTGAAGGTCGCGCCCGGCATTCCGCACGAGGCGGTTCCCGCCGAGGCCGAGGCCGAGTGGATCTCGGACGGCGGGGACGTGAAGGAGGCCGTGCTGTGGTTCGGCACGGACCCGGGGGTGGTGCGCGCCACCCTGCTGCCCGGCCCGCGCACCCTGCTCTCCCGTGGCCTGCCGAACCCCGGGGTCCGTCCCGTCGGCCGCTATCTGTACGAGCCGGACGGCGCCGTCATCCGCGCCCATCTGGTCGCCGAGGCGGCCGAGGAGGTCGGCGGCGGACTCGTCGACGAGACCATCGCGTACGTCACGGCGGACGAGCTGCGCCCGACGGTGTACGCCTCGGCGTACGAGATCACCGACCAGCTCCACTTCAGCGTCAAGAGGCTGAAGGCGCTGCTGCGGGAGCGGGAGGTCGGGGTGCTGACCGTCAAGAAGCGCGGGTCGGCGGTGGAGCCGGAGGAACTGCGCCGCAAGGTCAAGCCGCAGGGGCCCAACGCGGCGACGGTGTTCCTCACCCGGGTCGCGGGCGCGCCGACGATGCTGATCGGCCACCCCGCCCCGGCCGGTTAGGACAGCTCCGCCGCCCGGCGCAGGACCAACTCCCGTTCCCGTTCGTTGCGCGCCAGCGCCGCCGCCCGTTCGAACTCCGCGCGCGCCTGCGCCGTTCGCCCCAGCCGCGCCAGCAGGTCGCCCCGCACGCTGGGCAGCAAGTGGTAGTCCCGCAGGGCGGGTTCGGCGGCGAGCGCGTCGACGATGGCCAGGGCCGGGGCCGGTCCCTGCGCCATCGACACGGCCACCGCGCGGTTGAGTTCGACGACCGGGGAGGGCGCGCGGGCGGCGAGCAGGCCGTAGAGCGTGGCGATGGTCGGCCAGTCGGTCTCCTCGTAGGTGGACGCGTGGGCGTGGCAGGCGGCGATCGTGGCCTGGAGGACGTAGGGGCCGGGGGCGCCGGATGGGGATCCCTCCGCTCGGGCGAAGCCGGGAGTGGGGGAGGTGACGTCGGCGCGGGCGAGGGCGTCGACGCCGCGGGCGACGAGCATGCGGTTCCAGCGGCGGCTGTTCTGGTCCCTGAGCAGGATCGGTGCGCCGTCGGGGCCGGTGCGGGCGGCCGTGCGCGAGGCCTGGAACTCCAGCAACGCCACCAGGCCGTGCACCTCCGGCTCCTTGGGCATCAGCGCCGCCAGCTGCCGGGCGAGCCGCAGGGCGTCCTCGCACAGCGCCGGGCGCAGCCAGTCGTCGCCTGCCGTGGCCGCGTACCCCTCGTTGAAGATCAGGTAGATGACGTCGAGGACCGAGCCGAGCCGGGCCTCGCGGTCGGGGCCGTGGGGCACCTCGAAGGCGACGTTCTTCGTGGCCAGGGTGCGTTTCGCGCGGACGATGCGCTGGGCGATCGTCGGTTCCGGGGTGAGGAAGGCACGGGCGATCTCGGGTGTGGTGAGGCCGCCGAGCAGCCGCAGGGTGAGGGCGGTACGGGCCTCGGCGGACAGCACCGGATGGCAAGCGGTGAAGACGAGCCGGAGCAGGTCGTCGTCGATGTCGTCCGGGTCGGCGGGCTCCTCCGCGGGCACGGTGGTCTCCAGGTCGCGGCCGATCTCCGCGAGCTTTCGGGCGTAGTTCTCCCTGCGGCGGACCAGGTCGACGGCGCGGCGGCGGGCGGCGGTGACGAGCCAGGCGCCCGGGTTGTCGGGCACGCCGTCGCGCGGCCACTGCTCCAGGGCCGCGACCAGCGCGTCCTGCGCCAGTTCCTCCGCGATGCCGACGTCGCGCACCACCCGGGCGACGGCGGCGATGACGCGGGGGGACTCCAGGCGGAAGACGGTCTCGATGGCGCCGCGCGGGTCGGCGGGGGGCTGCGGGCTCACAGTCCCCCATCGAACACCTCTGCCCGGCTCAGGCCAAGGAGGGCTCAGCCCTCGGCGATCTCCCGCACCTCGCAGGTCACCGTCCAGTACTCCTCGTGGACCTTCAGGAACCGCTTGGTCCACTCGATGGCCTCGGCGAGGTCCTTGCACTGCATGATGGCGTAGCCGCCGACGACCTCCTTGGCCTCGGTGAACGGCCCGTCGGTGACGGAGATCCGCCCGCCCTCCCAGCGCACCCGGGTGCCCTGCGCGGTCGGGGTCAGCCCGGCGGTGTCGAGCATGACGCCGGCCTTGGTGACCTCCTCGATCAGCTCGCCCATCCGCTGCATCAGCTCGGGGCTGGGTCCTTCGGCGGGTGCGGCGGACTCGTCGATCTGCACGAGCGACAGGTAGCGGGGCATGGTGACTCCTCACGGCGGTGGGCGACCCGTACGGTGACGAGTCTCCCGGGCGGGGTCTCTCCCCGCCTCTCACCTGTGCGTCGAACGGGAACCGGGCGGATCGACACGGCCGACGGGATTCCTCGGAGAATTCTTCTCGGGGCTCGGCGGCCGGCCACCGATCAGCCGACTGTCACCAAGGTCATGACCGACCAGACCTATCGCAGGGACTCCCACAGCTCGCTCGCCGCCGGTTCCCGCGCGACCACCCGGTTGGCGTCCGAGGGGGCGGTGACCACCGGCATCATCACCGTCCTGACGTCGTCGGCCGACAAGTCCTTCACGCTCGCGCCCAGGTCGCTGAGTTCGCCCAGCGAGTCGAGGCCGGTGTCGGTGGTCAGGCTGCCGGTGACGGCGTCGGCGACCTCGTAGAGCCTGGCGGGGTCGGTCAGCAGGTCGGTCGAGGCGATCTGCTCCAGCAGCGCCTTCACCAGTTTCTGCTGGAGGCCGATGCGGCCGAGGTCGCTGCCGTCGCCTATGCCGTGCCGGGTGCGGGCGAGCGCGAGGGCCTGCTTGCCGTCGAGGTGGTGGGTGCCCGCCTTCAGGTGCAGATGGCTGTCGTCGTCGTCGATGTCCTTGTCCGTGGTGACGGTGACCCCGCCGAGGGCGTCCACCAGCTTCGCGAAGCCCGCGAAGTCGATCTCGATGTAGTGGTCCATGCGCACGTCGGTGATCGACTCGACGGTCTTCACCGCGCAGACCGGACCGCCCACCGAATAAGCGCTGTTGAACATCGCGCCGTACGCCACCGCCGTCGAACCCCCCGACGCCAGTGGGCAGGACGGACGGGTGACCAGCGTGTCGCGCGGGATGCTGACGACGGTGGCCGTCGTGCGCCCGGCGTCGATGTGCACGACCATCGCCGTGTCGGAGCGGGCGCCGGAGCTGCTGCCGCCGCCGAGTTCCTGGTTCTCGGTGCCGCTGCGCGAGTCCGAGCCGAGGACCAGGATGTTCAGCGCCTCGGTCGGCACCGGGGAGGCTGCGGCCGACGGGGACGCCGGTCCGGCGGGCGTCGGTGTGGTCACCGACCTGGCCGGACGGTCGTCGCCGAGCGCGCTGTCGATGTCGACGCTCCTGATGTTGCTGTTCAGATGCCAGTAGGCCCAGCCCGCCGCCCCGCTGCCGAGCACCAGGGCGCCCGCGAGGGTGAGACCGGCGGCCTTGAGGATGGTCGACCGCCGGCCTCCGCGTCTGCCCGCTTGCCCGTTCTTGTCCTCGTTCTTGTCCTCGTTCTTGTCCTCGTTCTTGTTCTCGTTCTTGTCCTCGTTCTGGTTCTCGTCCTTGTTCTCGTCGTGTCCGGTCACGAAGAGGAACGTAAGTCCGAATTATGCAACAGTCGCGCCCGGGGTGTCTTTCTTGGGAAAATCTCACTTTTCTCAGGACGAACCAAGCCCTGTGTCATCCCAGGGTCACCGTGGGCAGCGGATTGCTGCCGCTCCAGGACGCGTTGAAGCCGAACGACACCGAACCGCCGTCCGGGACCGATCCGTTGTAGGAGGCGTTCACGCACGACACGGCCGCCCCCGACCGGGTGCAGGTCGCGTTCCAGGCCTGACCGATCTGCCGGCCGGCGCCGTAGGTCCAGTCGCCTTCCAGGAGGAGAGCGAGGCGCCGGAGCAGGCGATCCGCACCTGGCGGGGACCTCCGAAAGTTTCGGTCGTCCAACCGATTGACTTCGGTGGAGTGTGGAGGCGCCGACCCCACCCGTCAATACGTCAACTTCCGGCCGCGGGCGCCCCGGTACTGGATCGCACCACCAGGCTGGTGGCCAGCTCCACCCGGGTCGCCGTCGGCGCTCCCTCCCCGCGCGCCAGCTCCAGCACCAGCCGCGCCGCCGCCTCCGCCATCTCCGTCAGCGGCTGCCGGACGGTGGTCAGCGGCGGCCCCACCCAGCGCGCCACCGGCAGGTCGTCGAACCCGACCACGCTCAGGTCGTCCGGGACGCGCAGCCCCATCTCGCGGGCGGCCTCGTAGAGCCCGAGGGCCTGGAGGTCGTTGCCGGCGAAGACGGCGGTGGGCCGGTCCGGCAGGTTCAGCAGTTCGCGGCCGAGGCGGTAGCCGGCCTCGTGATGGAAGTCCCCGGTCTTGATCAGTGCCCGGTCGACGGGCAGGCCGGCCGTCTCCAGGGCGGCCCGGTAGCCGTCCACCCGGGCACGGCTGCACATCATGGTCGCCGGTCCGCTGATGGCGCCGATGCGGGTGTGCCCGAGGTCGACCAGGTGCCGGGTGGCGGCGAGGCCGCCCTGCCAGTTGGTGGCGCCGATGGACGGCACGTCGGCGCCCGGGTCGCCGGCCGGGTCCATCACCACGAACGGGATGGACCTGCTGGTCAGCAGTGCGCGCTGGGACTCGTCGAGGCCGGACAGGACCAGGATCACGCCGTGCGGACGACGGGCGGCGACCTGGTCGGCCCAGGTCCGCCCCGGGGTGAGCCGCCCGGCGCTCTCGCTGAGCACCACGCTCAGCCCGGCGTCCCGGGCCACGTTCTCCACACCCCGGATGACCTCCATCGCCCAGGCGCTCTCCAGTTCGTGGAAGACCAGGTCGATCAGCGGCGAGCGGCTGGCCTCGGCCCGGCGGCGCCGGTAGCCGTGGGCGCGCAGCAGTTCCTCCACGCGGAGCCGGGTGGCGGGGGCGACGTCGGCGCGGCCGTTGAGGACCTTCGAAACAGTCGGCGCCGACACACCTGCCTCGCGGGCGATCTCGGCGAGGGTCGCGGTCCGGGCGGACCGCGCTGTCGTCTGGGATTCGGCGGGCTCCGGGGCTGTCATGGCGGCGATCGTATCCCTGCGCGACCTCTTGACGAACCCCCTGTCGAGCCATAGGTTCCCGGAACATTCGGGTTTCCAGTCGAAACATTCGAACTACGAGTGGAGCTTCATGACCACCGCCCCCTGGCGTGACCCCGCTCTGCCCGCCGCCACCCGTGTCGACGACCTCCTCGCCCGGATGACCCTGGAGGAGAAGACCGCCCAGCTCTACGGCGTGTGGGTGGGCGCCGCCACGGACGGCGACGGGGTCGCCCCGCACCAGCACGACATGACCGCCGACCGGGCCGAGCACGAATGGGACGAGCTGATCGCCCTCGGCCTCGGCCAGCTCACCCGCTCCTTCGGGACGGCCCCCGTCGACCCCGGCCTCGGCGCCCGCGCCCTGGCCCGCGCCCAGCGCCGGATCGTGGCGGCGGGCCGTTTCGGCATCCCGGCCGTCGCGCACGAGGAGTGCCTGGCCGGCTTCACGGCCTGGCGGGCCACGGCGTATCCCGTGCCGCTGGCCTGGGGCGCGAGCTTCGACCCGCCGCTGGTCGAGGAGATGGCCCGGCACATCGGCCGCGACCTGCGCTCGGTGGGCGTGCACCAGGGGCTGGCCCCGGTCCTGGACGTGGTCCGCGATCCCCGCTGGGGCCGGGTCGAGGAGACCATCGGCGAGGACCCGTACCTGGTCGGCACGGTCGGCAGCGCCTATGTGCGCGGCCTGGAGTCGGCCGGTGTCATCGCCACGCTCAAGCACTTCGCGGGGTACGCGTCCTCGGCGGGCGCCCGCAATCTGGCCCCGGCGCGGGCCGGCGTCCGGGAGCTCGCCGACATCACGCTGCCGCCCTTCGAGATGGCACTGCGCGAGGGCGGGGCGCGCTCGGTGATGGCGGCGTACAACGAGACGGACGGCGTACCGGCGTCGGCGGACCCGTGGCTGCTGACCGAACTTCTGCGGGAGGAGTGGGGCTTCACTGGCACGGTGGTCGCCGACTACTTCGGCATCGGTTTCCTGGAGACCCTGCACCGGGTCGCCGGCTCGCCCGCCGAGGCGGCCCACCTGGCCCTCGCGGCCGGCATCGACGTCGAACTGCCGACGCTGAAGTGCTACGGGCCGGAGCTGGTCGCGGCGGTACGGGCCGGTACGGTCCCGGCGGACCTGGTGGACCGGGCGGCCCGCCGCGTGCTGCTCCAGAAGTGCGAACTGGGCCTGCTGGACGAGGACTGGACCCCGGAACCGGCGGAGCCGGTCGACCTGGACTCGGCGGCGAACCGGACCCTGGCCCGGCGCCTCGCCGAGGAGTCGGTGGTCCTGCTGGACAACCCCGACGGCATCCTCCCCCTGGCCCCCGACACCCGTATCGCGGTGGTCGGCCCCCGCGCGGCGGACGCGCTCGCGATGCTGGGCTGCTACTCGTTCCCGTCGCACGTGCTGACGCATCACCCGCAGGTGCCGATGGGGATCGAGATCCCCACGGCCGTGGAGGCGCTGCGCGCCGAACTGCCGGACGCGAAGGTCACGTTCGCCGAGGGCTGCGGGGTCACGGACCCGGACGACTCGGGCTTCGAGGAGGCGGTGGCGCGGGCGTCGGAGGCGGACGTGTGCGTGGCGTTTTTGGGCGACCGGGCCGGGCTGTTCGGCCGGGGCACCTCCGGCGAGGGCTGCGATGTGGCGGACCTTCGGCTGCCCGGGGCCCAGGGCGACCTGCTGGACCGGCTGGTGGCGACGGGCGTCCCGGTGGTACTGGTTCTGCTGACCGGCCGCCCGTACGCGCTGGGCCGCTGGCACGGGCGGCTGGGAGCGGTGGTCCAGGCGTTCTTCCCGGGCGAGGAGGGCGGCCCGGCGGTGGCGGGCGTCCTCTCGGGCCGGGTCAATCCGTCGGGCCGCCTGCCGGTGAGCGTGCCGCGCGAGCCGGGGGGCCAGCCGTGGACGTACCTCCAGCCGCCGCTGGGGCTGGCGGGCGAGGTCAGCAGCCTGGACCCGACCCCGCTGTACGCGTTCGGGCACGGGCGCTCGTACACGGCGTTCGCGTGGGAGGACTTCGCGGGCGCCGCGGCGGAGATCGGCACGGACGGCTCGTACGACGTCTCGGTGACCGTCCGCAACACGGGCGACCGGGCGGGCACGGAGGTCGTCCAGCTGTACCTGCACGACCCGGTGGCGTCGGTGACCCGCCCGGACGTGCGCCTGATCGGCTACCAGCGGGTGGAGCTGGCGCCGGGCGCGGCGCGGCGCGTGACGTTCCGCTTCCACGCGGACCTGTCCGCCTTCACCGACCGGCGGGGACACCGGGTGGTCGAACCCGGGGCCCTGGAGCTTCGGTTGGGCGTCTCCATCGCGAAGATCCGGCACACGGCCCGGCTGACCCTCACGGGGCCGGTACGGGTGCTGGGGCCGGACCGCGGACTCCGGTGCGAGGTGACCGAAGGCGCGTGAGCGAGAGCGGGTGGGCACACGGGCGGGAGCGCGTGGGTCCGGGGTGGTGTCGGCGCTGAAGCCGGTCCCCCGGTTGACGCCCGACGAGCGAGGGGATCCGGCCACCTCGGTATGCCACAATCCGCCGACATCTCACCCGCACGACAGGAACGCACGCTCGATGGACATACAACCGAAGCCGCTCCGTGAGTGGCTGCTCATCGGCGCGATGCTGGCCGTGGCCGGTCTGCCGCTGGTCATCGTCCCGCTCGGGCTGATCCTCGCGAGCATGCTGTGGGACGCCCCGTGGCCCGTCCTGATACCGCTCCTGTGGCCGCTCGGGACGGTAGTGGCCGGGGCGGTGGGTACCGTCACGGGACGGGACCGGATTCCCGGGCGGGCCGTGCGGCCGAAGGACGAACCGGAGCTGTGCGCGCTGGTGCGGGACGTGGCCGAGCGGGCCGGCTTCCAGGAGCCGCTGCTCGTACAGGTCGTCCCGGATGCGGACGCGTCGCTGGGGCGGGTGAGGGCCGGCGGCGTACGCGCCTACGCCCTGGTGCTCGGTCTGCCCTTGCTGCGCGCGCTGACCGCGGCCGAGCTGGCGTCGGTGATCGCGCACGAACTGGGGCACGAGCGGCACATCCGCGACCGGCGCACGCACCTGCTCCAGCTGGCCCGCGGCGCCCTCACGGCCCGTCTGGACCGCCGCTTCCGCCCGCTCGCGCCGCTGGCCACGCCGCTGCTGCGGGCCACCCAGCCACAGGTGTGGCGGGCGGAGACGGCGGCCGACGCCGACGCCGTCCGGGTCGCCGGCACCGCGGCCACCGCCGAGGCACTGCGCCGGAGCGGGATGCTCCACGCGGCGTTCGAGGGGCTCGGCGGCGCCTGGTGGGCCGAGTGCGCCGAGAAGGACATGTACCCCGAGGACTTCTACGACGCCCTCGACACCGCCCTGCGCGACCCGCTCGTGGCCCACCACACGGCTCGCGCCGCCGCCGCGGACGAGGAAGAGGCCGCCCTCGACCCGTACGCCATGGAGGGCCACCCGCCGACCGCCGAGCGGATCGCCGCGCTGCCTGCCGATGTCGAAGCGTCGTCGCCCTACGGCGACGCGCCCGTCGTGCTGCGGACCGCGGAGTCCCTCGAGAGCTGGTGCGTGAAGGAGATCGCCGAGGTGGAGGACGCGGCGGTCGACAACTGCCGTCCCGTGCGCCTCCTCGATCTGCCCGACGACGAACTGCACGACCTCGACGACGGCATGGCCCGCGCGCTCCTGCTGCGCGCGACCGGCCAGGAGGCGCTGGAGCAGGCGGTGTCCGCCGCCCTGGACTCCGTCGCCGACGGCACCTGGCCGCGGCTGGCCCGCCGTCTCGAACCAGGGTTGCGGTGGATGCCGGCCACGGTGCGTCCGGTGACCGCCCGCAGGGTGCTGGCCGTCGCCGTGACATCCGGGCTGGAATCCGTACTGCGCGAGGCCGGCTGGACCTACGCCGGGCGCTGGCTGAACAGCGTCCTCACCACGCCCGAGGGCACGGTGGTCGTCGACCTGCGTGAACTGGTCACCGACGCCCTGACGGACGGGGAACCGGCGCCCGTACGGGACCTGCTGGCGACCGCCGGAACCCGACAGGAGACGGCCGCGTGAGACACCCCGGCCCCGCCCTGCGCGTCGCGCTGCTCGGCATCGCCGTCACCGTCGTCGGCTACGCCCTGTTCGCCGCGTGGCTCGCCGGTCACGCGCACGCCTACGAGAGCGCCCGCGACCGGGCCACGGCAACGGCCACCGGGTTGATCGTCGAGGACGGTATCGGCGACGACGCGGACATCCGCGTGCGCTGGACGGACGCGGTCGGCCACACGCGCGTACAGCGCTTCGGCGTCTACGACACCGAGCGCTACGCCGAGGGCAGGCACTTCCGCGTCGCCTACGACCCCGTGCGGGCGGATCCGCGGGGCTTCCCTGCGGACCCCGACGAGACCGTGGCCGAGGAAGACCTCGAAGTGCCCGTCGTGCTCGGCGCGATCGCGGTCGTCCCGCTGTGCGGGATCTGGGTCTGGCGCGGGGTGCGGTTCCGCTGGGCGTCACGGTGGCAGGGCCGCCCGATGACGGCGGCGGTGCACTGCGGGAGGCGTACGGGGAGCCTGTGGCGGAGCGCGGAAACGACGTGGCTGGCGCTGACGCCGGCGGACGGGCCGGAACGGCCGGACCACCCGGAGCTTTCCAAGCTGCCCGAGCGCTGGCAGCGGGTCATGTGGCACCCGGCGCTCGCCGATCTCGCCGACGGCCCGGTGCCGGTGACCGTGCACGCGCGCGGGAAGCGGCCCGCCGTGGTGCGACTGCCCGACGGCACCCGCCTGGTGCCGCTGGGACGGTCGCGCCGGAAGCTGCCGTCCGGGTTCGACATCGGTGACCACGCCGTGCGGGCCGACCTGCGGAACACCTTCGTCCTCCCGGTCGGCGCCGTGCTGCGCCCCGCCCGTCCCTGGTGGCGGGAGGGCGCGGTCATCGCGGGTCTGGGTGCCGTGTTCGGCGTCGTCCTGGGCTTCACGGCCGGCGGCGGAACACTGGTCGCGGTGGTGGGGTTCGTCCTGTGCCTGCCGCCCCTGTTCTTCTCGTCCTGGGCCCTCTCCGCGCCGCAGCCCTGAGCGGGTGCCCGGCGCAGTCAGTCCTCCGCCACCTGCTCGAACCGCCACCGGTGCACCGCCCGGGTCACCAACCCGGCCGCCGGCTCGGGAAGTTCGGGCAGCTCGGCGTCGTGGGCCGCGTCCCACCAAGTGATGACGAGGACCCGGTCCTGCGGGGCCCGGAAGGTCTCCCGGCGCAGTGGCGCAGGCGTCAGAGGCTGGGCGCGGGCCCAGGTCAGCAGGTCCTCCCCGCGCCCGGTGACCGCCCGCGCCTCCCACATCAACGCGACGGTCACGAGTAGAGGTTGTCCTTGCTGACCTCGTGAACGTGGTCGTGGCTGTGGCCGTGGTCGTGGCCCGGCACATGGGGGTCCGTCACCGGCAGCGAGGAGTCCGCCGAGAGGTCCCAGCCGGAGGCCGGCCGGTTGCGGGCGACCATCTCCGCGCCGAGCGCGGCCACCATCGCCCCGTTGTCGGTGCACAGCTTGGGGCGCGGTACCCGCAGCCGGATGCCGGCCGCCTCGCAGCGCTCCTGGGCCAGCACCCGCAACCGGGAGTTGGCGGCGACGCCGCCACCGATCATCAGGTGGTCGACGCCCTCGTCCTTGCAGGCCCGGACGGCCTTGCGGGTCAGGACGTCCACGACCGCCTCCTGGAAGGAGGCCGCCACGTCACGGACCGGGACGTCCTCCCCCGCCGCCCGCTTGGCCTCGATCCAGCGGGCGACGGAGGTCTTCAGCCCGGAGAAGGAGAAGTCGTACGCCGGGTCGCGCGGCCCGGTCAGCCCGCGCGGGAAGGCGATGGCGCGCGGGTCGCCCTCCTTGGCGTACCGGTCGATGACCGGACCGCCGGGGAAGCCGAGGTTCAGCACCCGGGCGATCTTGTCGAAGGCCTCGCCGGCCGCGTCGTCGATGGTCGCGCCCATGGGGCGGACGTCCGAGGTGATGTCCGAGGACAGCAGCAGCGACGAGTGGCCGCCGGAGACCAGCAGGGCCATCGTCGGCTCGGGCAACGCGCCGTGCTCCAGCTGGTCGACGCAGATGTGCGAGGCGAGGTGGTTCACGCCGTAGAGCGGCTTGCCGAGCGCGTACGCGTACGCCTTCGCCGCCGAGACGCCGACCAGCAGGGCGCCCGCCAGGCCGGGGCCCGCCGTGACCGCGATGCCGTCCAGGTCGCTCGCGCTGACCCCCGCCTCCTTCAGCGCGCGGTCGATGGTGGGGACCATCGCCTCCAGGTGGGCGCGGGACGCCACCTCCGGCACCACCCCGCCGAACCGGGCGTGCTCGTCGACGCTGGACGCGATGGCGTCCGCCAGCAGGGTGGTGCCGCGCACGATGCCGACGCCGGTCTCGTCGCAGGAGGTCTCGATCCCCAGGACCAGGGGTTCGTCAGTCATTGATCTCGGTTCCTTGTTCGGGGGTGGAACCCGCGGCGGATTCCGTGGTCAGCCGCATCACCAGGGCGTCGACGTTGCCCGGCTGGTAGTAGCCGCGTCTGAATCCGATGGGCTCGAAGCCGAAGCGCTCGTAGAGCTTCTGGGCGCTGACGTTGTCGACCCGGCATTCGAGCATGACCTCGTCGCACTCGAAGGTGGTCGCGGCCCGCAGCAGGTCGGTCAGCAGACGCGAGCCCAGGCCCGTGCCCTGGTGGTCGCGGGCGACGGCGATGGTCTGGACGTCCGCCAGGTCGCCGGAGGCGGCCAGGCCCGCGTAGCCGACGACGCGGTCGCCGACCTCGGCCACGACGTACCGCCGGGTCGCCTCGGGGCCTCGCGAATGGGCCAGCTCGGACCAGAACATGCCCCGCGACCAGGCGTCCTCGGGGAAGAGGTCCTTCTCCAGCTCCAGCACGGTGTCGATGTCCCACCAGCGCATCTCGCGCAGGCGCGGGGTCAGGGGTCCGGTCACTTGGGGGTGACCACCTTGTAGTTCTTGGGCACCTGCGCGTCGGGACGGCGCAGGTACAGCGGCCGGGGCGGCTCCAGTTCCTCGCCCGCGGCCAGTTTCTCGGCGGCCAGGGCGGCGAGCGCGGCGGCGGACACGTGCTCGGGCTCGTGGGCGACCGGGAAGGTCTCGGGGTAGAGCAGCGCGCCCGCGCCGACCGCCGGCAGCCCGGCCACCTGGTCGGCGATGTCGGCGGGCCGGTCCACGGCGGGGCCGGTCAGCCGGGTCCGGGAGTCGGCGTACGTCGCCCAGTAGACCTCCTTGCGGCGGGCGTCGGTCGCCACGACGAAGGGGCCCTTGTCGATGTCGGCGGCGTACGCGAGGCCGTCCAGCGTGCACAGGCCGTAGACCGGCACGCCGAGCGCGAGCCCGAAGGTGTCGGCGGTCATCAGGCCGACCCGCAGCCCGGTGTACGGACCGGGTCCGGTGCCGACGACGACCGCGGTGACGGCGTCCAGCTTCAGTCCGGCCTCGGCGAGCACTCGGTCGACGGCGGGCAGCAGCAGCTCGCCGTGCCGGCGGGCGTCCACCTGGCTGGACGAGGCGATGACGTCCGTGCCGTCGTGCAGGGCGACGGTGACGGCGGGGGTGGCGGTATCCAGAGCGAGCAAGAGCACGCAAACAGCCTACGGCTCCGCGAGGCGTGTCGGACGCGCTGTGCTCAGCCCGGGTGGGAGCGGGATCCGTCGCGGGGCGTCCGACACGGGCGCCGGCCCCGGGCACGGACGCCCGGGTCGGGCGGAGCCCGCTGCTAACGTCGCGAGGAGTCACGACGTACGGCGCTCGGTACAGATGCAGAGGTGGCAGCGGTGGCAAGCAGCAGCGCGGGATTCGTGGCCGGGCTCACCGCGGTGGCCGTGGTGACGGTCGGCTTCCTCACCTACCAGGCCGCGGCGACCGTCCCGGCGGGCTTCAGCGGCGACGCCCGTGCGAGTGCGTCCCCCACGACGGCCGCGAAGGCGCCCCGGGACAAGAAGAACCCCACCGCGCTGCCCGGGGGCTCAGGTACGGGTGAACGGGTCGTGTACTCGGTGGACGACGACCGGGTGTGGCTGGTCGCCGCGACCGGCCGGGTCGAGCGCACCTTCATGGTCACGCCGGGCAGCGTCGACCCGGTGCCGGGTTCCTACGCCGTGACCTCCCGCTCGAAGGCGGTCACCGGCACCGACGGCACCCCCATCGAGCACGTCGTCCGTTTCACCAGCGTGGGCGAGGTGGTCATCGGTTTCAGCGCGGCGGTGGACAACGCTCCGCCGCCGATCGAGACGACCGTGAAGACGGGCGGTATCCGGGAGTCCCGCAAGGACGGCGACGCGATGTGGGTGTTCGCGACGATCGGCCAGCGGATCGTCGTCATCCGCTAGCTCGTACCTGTTCCCGGTGTCCGCTGCGTCCGCTGTTCCCGGTGACCGCTGTTCCCGGTGACCGGTATCCCCGGTGATCGGTATCCCCGGCGGGAAGCCGGCGTGACCGCCGCGTCCACCGCGTCCACCGCGTCCACCGCGTCCACCGCGTCCACCGCGTCCACCGCGTCCACCGCGAAAGCTACGCGGCCTCGCGGTGGCCGTCCGCGGGCACGACGGCCTCGGGGGCCCGCGGCGGAGTGGAGATCACGTCCGCCGCCGCGCACGACGCCAGCAGCTCGCGCATGAACAGCCCTGGCTGCACGCGCTGTGCGGGCTGCACCTGGGGTTCCGAAGCGGGCATGGACGCCTCCTGAGGGCCGGGGGCGGACGTGGTTAGGTAGACCTAACTACGGACTGGATACCATGTGACCACGCCCGGAGCGCCTGACGCAATATCTTGCCGACGCCTTGTCGGAACCTTCATACGGTCGTCTCAGGCCGCGAGACGCGCTCAGGCCGAGAGCACTCTCAGGTCGACCGCCGTCCAGCGCTCCCCCAGCCCGGTCACCGTCACGTGCCGCACCTCGTCGGTCGTGTCCCCCACGGCCCGGTGGATCCGCACCTGGAGCCGCTCGTCCGTCAGCTCCTCGACCTTGCCCTCGCCCCACTCCACGACGATCACCGACTCGGGCAGCGAGACATCGAGGTCGAGGTCCTCCATCTCGTCCAGACCGCCGCCCAGCCGGTAGGCGTCGACGTGCACGAGCGGCGGCCCGTCGCCGAGCGAGGGGTGAACCCGGGCGATCACGAAGGTCGGGGACGTGACGGCGCCGCGCACGCCGAGCCCCTCACCGAGTCCGCGGGAGAGCGTGGTCTTGCCCGCGCCGAGCTCCCCGCTGAGCATCACCAGGTCGCCCGCGCGCAGCAGCTTGGCCAGACGGCGGCCCAGTTCCCGCATCTGGTCGGGCGAGGTGACGGTCAGTTCGAGGTCAGCCGGGTTGCGCGGTGCTGCTGGTGCTTCCATAGCCACCCACGGTAGCCCCTGCGGGCACCGCGCCCGCGCGGGTGAGCAGGTCGGCAAGGCGGTCGGTGACCGCTTCCGGGTGCTCCAGCATCACCAGGTGCCCGGCGTCCGGTACGAGGACGAGTTCGGCGTCGGGCAGCAGGTCGGCGATGGCCTCGCTGTGCTCGCTCGGGGTGACCAGGTCCCTGACCCCGGCCAGCACGAGCACCGGCATCTCCTGGAACAGGGCGAGCGCCCCGGTCTTGTCGTGGTCGGTGAACGCCGGATAGAACTCGGCGACCACGTCGATCGGCGTGCTCTCGATCATCCGCTCGGCGAACCGCTCGACCGCGGGATCCACGTCCCTGGACGCGAACGAGTACCGCTTGATGATCCCGGCGAACAGCTCCGCCGTCGCCCTGCGCCCCTTCTCCACCAGTTCGGCCTGCTGCCCCAGCGCCTTCAGCACACCGGGGAGCACCCGTCGCACCGCGTTGACGCCGGCGACGGGCAGCCCGAAGTTGACCTCGCCGAGCCGCCCGGACGAGCTGCCGACGAAGGCCGCGGCGACGACCCGGTCCCGGATCAGCTCCGGATACTGGGCCGCCAGCGCCATCACGGTCATCCCGCCCATGGAGTGCCCGACCAGCACGATCGGCCCGTCCGGCACGGCCGCGTCTATGACGGTCTTCAGGTCCTGCCCGAGCTGGTCGATGGTGACCGGCACACCGTCCTGGATCTGCGCCGCGCCGCGCCCGGACCGGCCGTGGCTGCGCTGGTCCCAGTGCACGGTCCGTACGACACCCCGCAGCGCCGCCCGCTGGAAGTGCCAGGAGTCCTGGTTGAGGCAGTAGCCGTGGCTGAAGACGACGGTGACCGGGAGGGGGGCCTTGCGGCCGAAGAGCCGGCGCCTGCGGGGTGCCGGACCTCCCTCGGGCTCGACGTCGTCGACCTCGTAGTACAACTCGGTGCCGTCGTCGGCGTACGCCTTGCCGGGCGTGCCGCGCAGCGCGCCGTACGGTCCGGTCGAGTCCAGCGCGAGCCTGGCGCGCCTGCGCATCCCGCGTCCGACCGTCATCCGCTCGACGGCGACACCGGCCGCCGCGCCCGCCGCCAGCACGCCTATCGCGGCTCCCGCGAGACCGGTCGTCCTGCGCCAGCCGCCGGACGCCGCCGCTGCGGAGGCGACGGCCGCTGTGGCGCTCGCGACGGCCTCCGCACTGCTCTCGCTCACGTACCGCTCCTCTTCGCCGTGCCGGCCGGGCCAGCCGTGGGGGCGGTGGCGGCCGCACTGGTCGTCGTAGTCGTCGTGTTCTTCGGCGTACTTGTCGTAGCCGTCGTGTACTTCGTCGTGGTCGTTGTGTTCGTAGTACCGCTTTCCGGTTTCTCGTTCACATAGACGCGTGGAACGCGCGTTCCGATGCGCGTGACGATTTCGTACGCGATGGTGCCGGCGGACTGCGCCCAGTCCTCGGCGGTGGGCTCGCCGTGGTCGCCCGGGCCGAAGAGCACGGCGGGGGAACCCTCCTCGGGCTCGTCCCCGCCGAGGTCGACGACGAACTGGTCCATCGCGATCCGTCCCGCGACCGTGCGCCACTTGCCGCCGACCAGGACCGGTCCGCTGCCGGAGGCGTGCCGCGGGATGCCGTCCGCGTAGCCGACGGGCACCAGGCCGAGGGTGGTCTCGCCGGGGGTGACGTAATGGTGGCCGTAGCTCACGCCGTGACCGGCCGGGACCCGCTTCACCAGCGCGACGGACGCCGACAGCGTCATCACGGGGCGCAGCCCGAAGTCGGCGGGCGTGCCGAGCTCGGGGCTGGGCGAGATGCCGTAGACGGCGATCCCGGTGCGGACCAGGTCGAAGTGGCTCTCGGGAAGGGTGAGCGTGGCGGGCGAGTTGGCGATGTGCCGCACCTCGGGGCGGACGCCCTGCGCCTCCGCGTACGCCACCATCTCCCGGAAGAGCGTGAGCTGGGCGGCGATGGAGGGATGCCCGGGTTCGTCGGCGCAGGCGAAGTGCGACCAGAGTCCGGTGATCCGCAGCGTCCCCTCGGCCTCGGCGGCCAGGGCCGCGCCGACCAGTTCGGTCCAGTCGTCGCCGGGCTGGCAGCCGCCCCGGCCGAGCCCCGTGTCGGCCTTGAGCTGTACGCGCGCGGGCACTCCGGCCGCCCGCGCCGCCTCCGTGACCTCACGCAGCGCCCACATCCCGCTGAGGGACACGTCGACGTCGGCCTCGATCGCCGCCCGCCAGGGCCCGCCGGGCGTCCACAGCCAGCACATGATCCGCCCCGGCAGCCCGGCGGCACGCAGCGCCAGCGCCTCCTCGGGCGTGGCCGTACCGAGCCAGGTCGCGCCCGCCTCGACGGCCGCGCGGGCACACTCCACCGCGCCGTGGCCGTACGCGTCGGACTTCACGACGGCCATGAGGGCCGCGCCCGGCGCGAGGGCGCGCAGGGTCCGCACATTGGCCCGCAGGGCGGCCAGGTCGATCTCGGCGCGGGCCCGCAGGGGTGCGGTCGGCGAGGGCACGGTCGGCGAAGGTGCTGTCTCATTCATGGCGCCCCCAGTGTCTCAGAGGGGGGTGACAGCCCCCCGGCACCGGGCCGGGGTCCTGGGCCGGGTCCGGGTCCGGGCCATCCGCGGGCCGGCGGGCTACGGCCCCGGCCTGTGCCCCCACACGTACACGCGGTCGTTCTTCCTCAGCACACCCCACAGCTTGCGCGCGTCGCGCAGCGTCAGGTTCACACAGCCCCAGGAACCGACGGTCGTGTGGATGCTGCCGTACACGGCGTGGAAGGCCTGCCCACCGCTGAAGAACTGGGCGTACGGCATGGCGGTGTGGTAGATCGTCGACACGTGGTGCTCGTGCCGCCAGTAGACCGTGTGCCATCCGGCACGCGTGCGGTGACCGGCCCGGCCGCTGCGCATGGACACGGGCCCGAACACCACCTTCTTGCCCTGCTGCACCCACGTCACCTGCCGGTCGAGGTCGACACAGGCCACGCGGTACGTCCGCACCGGACATCTCTTGGCCGCGTTGGGGTTCTTCGTCGCGGAATTCAGCGTCATGCGGGCCCAGGTGACGGGCCCGGCGAACCCGATGGCGGGCTCGATCTTCTCCTTCTGCTGGAACGCCCGGACGGCCCGGCAGTCGGCCGCCGACTGCTTCCCGTCCACCTTCCGCTCCAGCCACCGCTCGACCTGGCGTTGATACGGCCCGGCCTGCTTGCTGCACGACACGCGCGCGGCGTCCCGCGGTTCCAGCTCGGCCTCGGTCCCGGGCGCGGTGAGCGGGGGCACGGCGTGGGCGACGGCACCGACGCCGCCGAGGGGCAGGACGGTGAGGGTGGTGAGCAGGACGGCCAGACTTCGCATACGTACGCTGATCATGCGAGCAGCGAATCGCGGGGAGAGGGCAGCGCAGGGGCTGGCGCGCGGCGAGGTCACCCGTCCAGCCCGTCCGGCGCTCGAGGACGAGGCCGTCACGGCCGGATCGGGGGTCTGGGGGCGGCAGCCCCCCGGGGACGGGAAGGGTAGGGGCGGCGGGGGCGAGAAGACGAGAGGCCCTCAGTCCCGCCGCACGTCCCGCCACGCCCCCGGAATCGCCTCGGCGACATCATGCGCCCCCACCGGCGCCCCGTCCGACGCGAACCTCCCCGCCAGCCCGTGCAGATACGCCGCCACACTCCCCGCGTCCACCGCGCTCAGCCCCGCCGCCAGCAACGACCCGCCCAGCCCCGACAGCACATCTCCGCTCCCGGCCGTGGCCAGCCAGGACGTCCCGGTCGGGTTCACCCGTACGGGCCCGCCCCCGGGGCCGGCGACCAGCGTCGTCGACCCCTTCAGCAGCACCGCCGCCCCGTAGCGCCCCGCCAGCTCCCGCACCGACTCCAGCCGAGCCCCCTCGACCTCCTCCCGCGCCACCCCGAGCAGCGCCGCGGCCTCCCCCGCGTGCGGCGTCATCAGCGTCGGCGCCGTACGCGCCCGCACCGCCCCGGCGTCCGCCAGCCGCAGCCCGTCCGCGTCGAGCAGCACCGGCACGTCCGCCGCCAGCACCTCCGCCACGTCGGCCGCGTCGTCCCCGGCGCCCGGCCCGACGACCCATGCCTGCACGCGCCCGGCGTGCTTGGGCCCCCGGTCCGACACGAGGGTCTCCGGGAACCGGGCGATGACGGAGTCCCCCGCGGGCCCGACGTACCGCACGGCCCCGGCCCCGCCCCGCAGCGCCCCCGCCACGGCCAGGACGGCCGCCCCCGGATAGCGCGCCGACCCGGCGGCGATGCCGACGACACCGCGCCGGTACTTGTCGCTCTCCGCGCCCGGCACCGGCAGCAGCGCGGCGACGTCCGCGTGCTGCAACGCCTCCAGTTCGGCCGTGGCGGGCAGTTCGGGCCCGAGCCCGATGTCCACGAGCCGCACCGACCCGGCGTACTCGCGCGCCGGGTCGATCAGCAGCCCCGGCTTGTGCGTCCCGAAGGTCACCGTCAGATCGGCGCGTACGGCGGCGCCCTCCACCTCGCCGGTGTCCGCCGCCACCCCGCTCGGCAGGTCGACGGCGACGACGGCCGCACGGGACTCGGCGACGAGCGCGGCCAGGGCCGCCGCGTCCGGGCGCAGCCCGCCCCGGCCGCCGATCCCCACGATGCCGTCGAGGACGAGATCGGCCCGCAGGACCGGCCCCTCGGCGGCGTCCGGGGCGACCGTCACACCGCCGGCCCGGCGCAGCGCCGTGAGCCCGCCCGCGTGGGTCCGGTCGGGCGCCGGCAGCACCGCCGTGACACCCGCGCCGCGCCGGGCCAGCCGGGCCCCGGCGTACAGGGCGTCGCCGCCGTTGTCGCCGCTGCCGACCAGCAGCACGATCCGGCTGCCGTAGACCCGCCCGAGCAAGTCCGCGCAGGCGGCGGCCAGTCCGGCGGCGGCGCGCTGCATGAGCGCACCCTCCGGAAGCCGTGCCATCAGCTCCCGCTCGGCAGCCCTTACCGTCTCCACGCTGTACGCAGTACGCATGGGACCGAGTCTTCCCTACCGCACCCGCACCACGCAGGTTCTGGCCCTCCCCACGAGCAGCACGCAGGCCCCCCGGCCCGGCCGTCGTGGGGGGCCTACCCGGTCACCACGGAGCACCTACCCCTCCGCCACCACCACCGCCGACGCCACCCCCGCGTCATGGCTGAGCGACACATGCCAGGACCGCACCCCGAGCTCCGCCGCCCGCGCCGCCACCGTCCCCGTCACCCGCAGCCGCGGCTGTCCGCTGGCCTCGACGAACACCTCGGCGTCCGTCCAGTGCAGGCCGGCCGGTGCGCCCAGCGCCTTGGCCACCGCCTCCTTCGCCGCGAACCGCGCCGCGAGTGAGGCGATGCCTCTGCGCCCTCCGCTCGGCAGCATCAACTCACTCTCCAGGAACAGCCGTTGGGCCAGTCCGGGGGTGCGCTCCAGAGATGCCGCGAACCGCTCGATCTCGGCCACGTCGATACCGACCCCGATGATGCTCATACCGAGCACCCTACGGGGGAGGTCCTCCGTCGAAGCGCGTGTCACAGCAGGCTGCTAGCCTGCGGCAACTTGCCACTTCAGTCATACCAAGCGCATCACTCACACCATCACATTCACCACGGCGCGCCCTGGGGGGCCAGTCGGCGCGTCGTGGTCGGCATCGCCAGGGGGCGGAGGAATGAGCAGCACCAGCATCGGCAGGGCCAGAGCATCCGGAGGTACTCCGGTCCCGGTGTCCGACCCGTTCGACCACCTGCCCGAACTCGCCCCGCTGCGTCCCGCGGCGCAGGCCGGCGACTGGACCGCCGTACGGGCCTTCTTCACGGGCCTGGACTCCGTCGAGAAGGTCTCCTACGCCTCCAGCCTCCTCGCCGACATCGCCGGCGCCGAGGGCTTCCTGGAGCGGGCGGCCGCCGCACTGCCCGGTGACCCGCTGCCGCGCACGCTGCTGGCCGAGCGGTACATCCGCATCGGCTGGGACATCCGCAGCAGCTCCCGCGCCCAGCACGTCTCGCGCGATCAGTTCGACCAGTTCCACGCCTGGCTGCGCAAGGCCGAGCAACTGCTGATCGAGGTGTGCGCCGAACAGCCCGCGTACGCGCCCGCCTGGACGGCCCGGCTGCTCACGGCGCGCGGTCTGGAGCTGGGGCAGGCCGAGGCCCGCCGACGCTACGACCGGCTGTCCGCCCACCACCCCCACCACTACCGCGCGCAGATCCAGCTGCTCCAGCAGGTGTGTCCCAAGTGGAGCGGTTCCTGGGACGAGGCGCACGGCTTCGCCCGGGAGTGCGCGAGCGCCGCGCCCGACGGCTCGCCCGCCGGCGCCCTGGTCGCGCTCGCCCACATCGAGCACTGGCTGGACCTCGACAGCGGCGCGGACGCGGCGTACATGCGGGGTCTGCCGGTCCGTGACGACCTGCGGTTCGCCGCCCAGGTGTCCGTGCTGCACCGCGACCACCGCCCCGACTGGAACACGATCGGCGCGCACAGCGCGTTCGCCATGGCCTTCTCGATCGGCGGCCACTTCGAGGACGCGGCCCCGCACTTCGCCGCCCTGGGCGAGCGGGCCACGGAGTCCCCGTGGCAGTACCTGCCGGACTGGCGCGGCCAGTTCACCAAGTTCCGCAAGAACGCGCTCGCGAAGGTCTGAGGGGAAGACGGCACATGACCACGGAAGCGAACACCGACCTCGCCGCCCTCGACGGCCTGATCTCCCACACCACCACCCAGGGCGTCCCGACGCTCTACGCCCCGCGCCCCGGCGAGATCACCGCCGGGCTCTTCTTCCGGGTGGGCCGCGCCGACGAGACCCTGGCCACCGCCGGGATCACCCATCTCGTCGAGCACCTCGCCCTGCACCGCCTGGGCCTGTCCGACCTGCACTACAACGGCGCCACGTCGAACACGTACACCCTCTTCCACGTCACCGGCAGCGAGGAAGAGGTCGTCTCGTACCTCAACAGCGTCTGCGCGGCCCTGCGCGACCTGCCGCTCGCCCGGCTGGAGACGGAACGGGAGATCCTGCGCACCGAGGCGGCGAGCCGCAACGGCGGCCCCGGCTCCCAGCTGCCGCTGTGGCGCTACGGCGCCCAGAGCTACGGCCTGACCAGCTACAACGAGCTGGGCACCTGGGACCTGACCGCCGACCAGATCCGTCACTGGGCCGAGACCCGCTTCACCCGCGACAACGCGGTGCTGTGGCTGACCAGCGACAGGGTCCCGGAGGGACTGGACCTGACCCTGCCCGCCGGCACCCGCCACCCGGCCCCCGTCGCGACCAGCGCGCTGCCCACGACCCCCGCGTACATCCACGGCGACGACGGGCATGTCGTGTTCAACGCGGTCCTGCCCCGTTCCACCGCGGCCGCGGTCTTCGCGGACGTCCTGGGCCGGGCCCTCTTCCAGGACCTGCGCCAGGAGGGCGGCTACTCCTACTCGGCGGAGGCCGACTACTCCCCGCGCGACGCGGACTGGGCGACCCTCACCGCGTACGCCGACGCGCTGCCGAAGAAGCAGGACGCGGTGGTCGGCGGGTTCGTCGACACCCTCGCCCGCCTGCGGGCGGGCCGCATCGAACAGTCCGAACTGGACTCGGCGCGCGCCAAGATGCTCAAGATGTACGACACCCCCGACCTCGGCGCGGCCACCGTCCCGTCGTACGCCCTCGGCCTGCTCCTCGGGCACCGCATCCTCTCGCCCGAGCAGCACCGGGCCGAGCTGACCGCGGTCACGATCACCGACCTGCGCGACGTGGCGCGGGCGGCGTGGGCGAACGGCCTGCTCCAGGTGCCCGGCCGAGGCGCCGACTGGGCGGGCTTCACCCTCGCCCCGCAGTACTCCCAGGACGCCCTGACCGGCACCCGCCACCAGTCCCTGGAGGACGACCGGGTCACCCTGGTGATCGGCGCGGCGGGCGTCAGCCTCATCACCCCCGGCGGCCCGATCACGGTCGGCTACGACTCCTGCGCGGCCATGACCACCCGCCCCGACGGCGCCCGCAGCCTCACCGGCCGGGACGGCTTCTGCGTGTCGATCGAGCCGACCCTCTACCGAGGCGTGACCCCGGAGCGCATCGCGACGGTGGACGCGTCCGTCCCGCCGGCCGCGGTGGTCCACATGCCCGCCCGGGCCCCGGAACAGATCCCCCGGCCCCGCAAGCGGACCCCGGCCCAGGACTCCCCCAAGAAGTCGACCTGGGCGTGGACCCTCGCCCTGTCGGTCATCGGCTCACTCACAGCGGTCTGGTGCCTGCTGGCGGCGATCGTCACCGCCGACGAGGCCGACGCCGCGAACCCGGCGTGGGACGCGGTCGTCGGCGTATGGGGACTGGCCCTGCCCCTGCTCCTGGTGACCTGGAAACTCCACCAGGCCCGGCGGCGCAGACGCGGCTGACGTCCTCGCCGCCAGGTCCGCAGGGTCCGCAGGTCCGCAGAGTCCGCGGGGTCCACCGGTCAGGTGCGGGACGCCGTCCCGCACTCCCCCGTCCGCTCCTTCTCGAGGTCCCGGCTGCGGTCGTACGGGTCGATCGTCGGCCCGGTCGGGGACGCGCCCGCGGGGACACCGGCGGTACGGAACTCGGGGTGCAGATAGCCGTCGTAGACGTCGCAGGCGGAGTTGCCGAACTCCTCGGTGTAGAACGTGACGGAGACTTTTCCAGGGGTGACCCGGTACTTGGCCGGGTCGGACAGTTCGAGGTCGAGCACCCGGCGCACGATGGTCCGGGCCACCTCGGTGCTGCTGTTGTCGGCGCGGGTGAGCGGATAGACGAAGGTGTAGTCGGCGTGCACGGCGACGGAGCCGTGCTCGCCGGCCTTGAACGTGACACGCCCGCGGTCCTTGACCACATCGCCGACCAGCCGCACCTCGTCGGGATCGAACCGGCTGAACATGAGCAGCGGGTCGTGCTTCCGGTCCGGCTTGCGGAGCGAGGTGTTCAGCAGATCGATCAGTTCGGTCTGCTGGGGTTCGATCACGCCGAGCGCGGCGGTGGGCCGCTTTCCGCGCAGCGTGGCCGCGTCGAGGTTCGCGTCCACCAGCAGCGTCCTGGTCTGCCGCAACGCCTGTGCCACCTGCGCCTTGGAGAACGACCCGACGGCCTTCGCCTCCGGCAGCACGATCCCCTTGACGCCGTCGGACCAGGCGGCCGCCGGGGAACCGGCGAACGGCCGGTCCAGCGTCGGCACATCGGGGTCCACCGACTCCGGCGCGGCGGTCGGGGCCGCGGTCTCCACCGGCAACGGCGAGGCGGCGACGGGCTCCCGCGTGGTGTGGAAGGGATCACCGGGAATCAACGAGGGCCGCACCGCCACCACGGCCAAGGCGATGGCCACGGGCACGCCCAGGATCGCCCACAACCGCCGCCGCCGAGCCGCCCGCCCGTCCATCTCCCTCCACGCGGGCCCGGTCCGCCACCCCTCGGGCACCCCGCCCTGCGCCTCTTCCCGCCGCAGCCGCTCGGTGACCATACGGGCCCGAGCCGAGGGCTCCTTGGGCGCGGAGCCAGGTATCCCGCTCTCGCTGTCCCGCAGGAACTTCGCCCACTCCTCGTCGGATATGGAACCCGAACCGGCATCGCCGGAACGGGACTCCTCGGACGGTCTCTCGGCCATGGCAGACAGCACTTTCTCTCGTTCGGTCGCGGGGGGGCAGGCAGAGCGTATGACAGCCCGTCCGGCTTCATACGCGGCCCCCACCTCGCACCACACGAACGTTCCCCGGTTCCCGAACCTGGACAACGGCGGCCGGCCCCACTCATCGGCACACGCCCGTACCAGAACCGGGCCGGCCGTCCTCCGCTTCCCGACCGGGGCCTTCACCCTGTTCGTGGAAGCCCTGGAAGGCGGCGGCTCACTCGACCGTCACCGACTTCGCCAGGTTGCGCGGCTGATCCACCTCGTTGCCCCGCGCCGTGGCCAGCTCGCACGCGAAGACCTGCAACGGCACCGTGGCCACCAGTGGTTGGAGCAAGGTCGGGGTGACCGGGATGCGGATCAGGTGGTCGGCGTACGGGACCACCGCCTCGTCCCCCTCCTCCGCGATCACGATCGTGCGCGCGCCCCGGGCCCGGATCTCCTGGATGTTGGACACGATCTTGTCGTGGAGGACGGACCGGCCGCGCGGCGACGGCGCGACGACGACCACCGGCAGGTCCTCCTCGATCAGCGCGATCGGCCCGTGCTTCAGCTCGCCGGCCGCGAAGCCCTCGGCGTGCATGTACGCCAACTCCTTGAGCTTCAAAGCGCCTTCGAGAGCGACCGGGTATCCCACGTGCCGCCCCAGGAAGAGCACGGTCTTCTTGTCGGCCAGCGTGCGCGCGAGTTCCCGTACCGGCTGCATGGTCTCCAGGACCCGCTCGACCTCGGCGGGCATCTTCGCCAGGTCGCGGACGACGGCCCGGATCTCGTCGGCCCACTTGGTGCCGCGTACCTGGCCCAGGTACAGGGCGACGAGGTAGCAGGCGACGAGCTGGGTGAGGAACGCCTTGGTGGAGGCGACCGCGACTTCGGGACCGGCGTGCGTGTACAGCACGGCGTCGGACTCCCGGGGGATCGTCGAGCCGTTGGTGTTGCAGATGGCGAGGACCTTGGAGCCCTGCTCACGAGCGTGCCGGAGGGCCATCAGGGTGTCCATGGTCTCGCCGGACTGGGAGATGGCGATGACCAGGGAGCGGGAGTCGAGGATCGGATCGCGGTAGCGGAACTCGCTCGCGAGTTCCACCTCGCACGGGATGCGGGTCCAGTGCTCGATGGCGTACTTGGCGATCATCCCGGCGTGGAAGGCCGTACCGCAGGCGACGACGACGACCTTGTCGATCTCCCGCAGCACCCTCGGGGGGATCCGCACCTCGTCGAGGGTCAGCGAGCCGGCCGCGTCGATACGGCCCAGCAGGGTGTCGGCGACCGCCTTGGGCTGCTCGGCGATCTCCTTGAGCATGAAGTAGTCGTAGCCGCCCTTCTCCGCGGCGGACGCGTCCCAGTCGACGTGGTACGAGTGCACCTCGGCCGGCAGGCCGTCGAAGCCGGTCACCGTCACGCCGTCCCGGCGCAGTTCGACGACCTGGTCCTGACCGAGTTCGATCGCCGCGCGGGTGTGGGCGATGAAGGCGGCGACGTCCGAGGCGAGAAAGGCCTCGCCCTCGCCGACGCCGACGACGAGCGGGGAGTTCCGCCGCGCCCCGACGACGACGTCGGGCTCGTCCGCGTGCACGGCGACGAGGGTGAACGCGCCCTCGAGACGGCGGCACACCAGTCGCATCGCCTGCGCGAGGTCGGCGCAGGAGGAGAACTCCTCGGCGAGCAGATGGGCGACGACCTCGGTGTCCGTCTCGGAGGCCAGGTCGTGCCCGCGCTCGGCCAACTCGGCGCGCAGGGCGGCGAAGTTCTCGATGATCCCGTTGTGGACGACCGCGACGCGCCCCGCGTTGTCGAGATGCGGATGCGCGTTGGCGTCCGTGGGGCCGCCGTGCGTGGCCCAGCGCGTGTGTCCGATGCCCGTCGCCCCGGTCGGCAACGGCCGCTCGGACAGCTCCTTCTCCAGGTTGACCAGCTTCCCGGCCCGCTTGGCCGCGGCCAGGCCGCCGTCCGCCAGCACGGCGACGCCCGCCGAGTCGTACCCCCTGTACTCCAGTCGCTTCAGTCCGGCCATCACGACATCGAGCGCCGGCCGCGACCCCACGTATCCCACGATTCCGCACATGCCCGGCAGCCTAAGCGCCGAGGGCCGCCGAAAAGAGCCGAAGCGTGCCCGAAATCGGAAATTCACACCGGGGCACGAAGGCCCCGGTGCTGAGTCGACGTCAGCCGAGCTTGCCGAGCTGGGCGTCGACGATCTCCGTGGGGAAGTCGAAGTCCTTGCCGGAGGCGGCCGCGGCGATGTTGATGGCGGGGAGGTAGGCGAGGGTGGCGCCCTTGCGGACGACGACTCCCTTGACCGGCGCCTTCATGCCCTCGTCGGCCTCGAAGGTGGTGGTGAGGGCGATCGCCTCGTCGGCGCCCTTGGGCGCGTCGGTCGTGACGACCTTCAGGTTCTTGGTCGTGTCGCCGGCCACCGTGAAGCTGAAGCCGCCGGCGCACTTCGTCGCGGCCGCGTTCAGGTCCTTCATCGCCTGCTCGGCGCCGCCGTCCTCGTAGGAGGCCAGCGTCACCAGGACCGAGGGGGCGTCCACACCGGCGAGGAACTTCTCCTCGTCGGTCGCGCCCGCGGCGGGCTTCTTCGGGTCACCCTTCCACTCACGCGTCGCGGTGGCCGCGGGCTTGCCCACGTAGGAGCCGATCTGGAGGTAGGCGAGCGGGGCGCACGCCGCGTCGTCGGCCTTCACCTTGTCCTGCGTGACCAGGTCCGCCGCCGGCACCTTCTCGGTGACCTTGCCGCTCTTGACGTCCGCCTGGGTCAGCGCGGCCTTCTCCAACTCGGCGGCGGTGAGCGCCTTGGCGGCCGGGGCGGAGGACGCGGTCGCGCCACCCTTGTCCTCACCACCGCTCTTGTCGGCCTTGTCGTCTCCGCCGCACGCGGTGGCGAACAGAGCGAGGGTGGCCACGGAAGCGGCGAGGGCGGTACGGCGAACGGCGGTGGATCTCAAGGCGGCAGCTCTTTCTCTCTGTCTCCTGTGCACAACCTGTGCACACCCATCAGGCACGCTACGCGGAAGATCAACCCCACGAACACGAGAGGATCACTCGACATCCGATCGTGACGCCGACGTGATGGGGACACGCCCGAAACCTGGAATCGAACGGGGCCCGCGTCCTTCCACAGCAGGCGGGGGGGGGTGAACGACCGCAAGCCGTGACGACAGCCGCGCAGCGTGACGCACCCCACCCCCCACCCCGTTCAAACTCCGTTAACAATGGACTGTGATCTCTCCGGTCTCCTCGATGCCCCGGAGCGCCCACCGGCACAGGCCGGAGGCGACTCCCTACGTCGACCTCACCCGCTCCGAGTGGAGCGCGCTGCGTGAGAAGACGCCGCTGCCCCTCACCGCCGAGGAGGTCGAGAAGCTGCGCGGTCTGGGCGATGTCATCGACCTCGACGAGGTGCGTGACATCTACCTCCCGCTGTCGCGGCTGCTCAACCTGTACATCGGCGCCACCGACGGGCTCAGAGGGGCACTCAACACCTTCCTGGGCGAACAGGGCTCCCAGTCCGGCACCCCGTTCGTCATAGGGGTCGCGGGCTCGGTCGCCGTCGGCAAGTCCACGGTCGCCCGGCTCCTCCAGGCGCTGCTCTCCCGCTGGCCAGAACACCCCCGCGTCGAACTGGTGACCACGGACGGTTTCCTGCTGCCCACCAGGGAGCTGGAGGCCCGTGGCCTGATGTCGCGGAAGGGGTTCCCCGAGTCCTACGACCGCCGTGCCCTGACCCGTTTCGTCGCCGACATCAAGGCCGGCAAGGACGAGGTGACGGCCCCCGTCTACTCGCACCTCATCTACGACATCGTCCCCGACCAGCGGCTCACGGTCCGCCGCCCGGACATCCTGATCGTCGAGGGCCTGAACGTCCTGCAGCCCGCCCTGCCCGGCAGCGACGGCCGCACCCGGGTCGGCCTCGCCGACTACTTCGACTTCAGCGTGTACGTCGACGCCCGCGCCGAGGACATCGAGCGCTGGTACCTCAACCGGTTCAAGAAACTGCGCGCGACCGCCTTCCAGGACCCGTCCTCGTACTTCCGCAAGTACACCCAGGTCTCCGAGGAGGAGGCCCTCGACTACGCCCGCACCACCTGGCGGACCATCAACAAGCCCAACCTCGTGGAGAACGTGGCCCCCACCCGCGGCCGCGCGACCCTGATCGTGCGCAAGGGAGCGGACCACAAGGTGCAACGGCTGAGCCTGCGCAAACTCTGACGACTACCCTGCCCCCATGCTGCATCTGCGCCTGATCACACCGTCCGGCCAGACCGACGACGTGGTCCGGCTGATCGAGAAGACGGTCGGCACCACCCACCTCGTGGTGCTGCCGGGGGCCGCCCGCAATCCCGCGGGGGACGTGGTGATGTGCGACGTGGCCCGCGAGGCGGGGGACGAACTGCTCAGCGGGCTTCAGGAGTTGGGCCTGGACCGGACCGGTTCCATCGCCGTCGAGAACATCGAACTGTCGCTGTCGAAACGCGCCGACAAGGCCGAGGCCGAGGCACCCGGCGAGGGCGCGGACGCGGTGCTGTGGGAGCACCTGACCGAGGAGACGCACGAGGAGTCGACGCTGTCGGTCACCTACCTCGCCTTCATCACGATCGCCACCATGATCGCGGCCTGCGGTGTGGTGCTGGACAACGCGATCCTGATCGTGGGCGCGATGGCCGTGGGCCCGGAGTTCGGGCCGCTCGCGGGGGTGTGCACCTCGATCGTGCAGCGTGCTCCGAGGCTGGCGCTGCGGTCGCTGATCGCCCTGTTGGCGGGCTTCGCGGTGGCGATGGCGGTGACGGTGGGCTTCAGTCTCCTCATGGACGGCGTCGGCCTGTTCACCAAGGGACAGCTGGAGGGCGACCGGCCCCAGACCGGCTTCGTCTACGCCCCCGACTGGTTCTCCTTCGTCGTGGCGATCCTCGCCGGAGCCGCCGGCACCCTCTCCCTGACGTCCGCCAAGTCGGGCGCCCTGGTCGGCGTGGCGATCTCCGTGACGACGGTGCCCGCGGCGGCCAACGCCGCACTCGCTCTGAGCTTCGGCGACACCCGGCAGACCGTCGGCTCCACCGAGCAGTTGCTGCTGAACCTGCTCGGCATCATCTTGGCGGGCACCCTGACGCTGCTGGCCCAGAAGTGGTTCTGGGCCAGGCAACGCAAGGGGTTCGCCCAGGAACCGGCCTAGCCCAGCGCCGACTTCACCGCGTCGGCCAGCCGTCCGGCCACCGACCGCGCCTGGTCGATGTCCGCCGCCTCGACCATCACGCGCACCAACGGCTCGGTGCCGGACGGGCGCAGCAACACCCGCCCCGTGGAGCCGAGTTCGCGCTCCGCCTCGGTCACCGCCGCGGCGAGCTCCGCGGACGTCCCGACCCGGCTCCTGTCCACGTCCGGAACGTTGACGAGCACCTGCGGCAGCCGCTCCATCACCGAGGCGAGATCCCGCAGCGAACGCCCGGTCTCCGCGACCCGGGCGGCCAGCATCAGCCCGGTGAGCGTGCCGTCGCCGGTCGTCGCGTGGTCGAGGATGATCACGTGCCCGGACTGCTCGCCGCCGAGGGCGTAGCCGTGCTCCTTCATCTCCTCCAGGACGTAGCGGTCGCCGACCGCGGTCTGGATGAGCTTGAGCCCCTCGCGCTCCAGCGCCAGCTTGAAGCCCAGGTTGGACATCACGGTCGCGACGACGGTGTCGGAGCGCAGTGCGGAACGCTCCCGCATCGCCAGCGCGATCACGGCCAGGATCTGGTCGCCGTCGACCTCGGCGCCGGTGTGGTCCACGGCGAGGCAGCGGTCGGCGTCGCCGTCGTGCGCGACACCGAAGTCGGCGCCGTGCGCGAGGACGGCTTCCTTCAGCGGGCCCAGGTGGGTGGAGCCGCAGCCGTCGTTGATGTTGAGCCCGTCCGGCTCGGCACCGATGGTGATCACTTCGGCACCGGCCCGCGCGAACGCCTCGGGCGAGACCCGGGCGGCGGCACCGTGCGCCTCGTCCAGGACGATCTTCAGGCCGTCCAGCCGGTTCGGGAGTACGGCCACGAGGTGGGCGACGTACTTGTCGAACCCTTCGTCGTACGACCGCACCCGGCCGACACCCGCACCCGTCGGCCGCTCCCAGGGAGCGCCGGTGCGGTGCTCCTCGTAGACGGACTCGATGCGGTCCTCCAGCTCGTCGGCGAGCTTGTGGCCGCCGCGGGCGAAGAACTTGATGCCGTTGTCGGGCATGGCGTTGTGGCTGGCGGACAGCATCACGCCGAGGTCGGCACCGAGCGAGCCCGTGAGGTACGCCACGGCCGGGGTCGGCAGCACGCCGACACGCAGCACGTCCACGCCCGCGCTCGCGAGACCCGCGACCACCGCGGCCTCCAGGAACTCCCCGGACGCGCGTGGGTCACGTCCGACGACAGCTGTCGGCCGGTGGCCGGCGAACGTACCCGCCTCGGCCAGTACGTGTGCCGCCGCGACGGACAGACCGAGCGCCAGCTCGGCTGTCAGATCCGCGTTGGCGACACCGCGCACACCGTCCGTGCCGAAGAGTCGTCCCACGTGTCCTCCTGAGGAAGCATCAATCACGGAAGCCGTGTGCCGGTGCGGCCCACGCACGGGACTTCCGCGTCCCAGACATTCGATGCCTGAACATCCGATAACACAAGCTGTTGAGCGTCTTGTGCCGTTATACGCCCGAAGGCTGTGATAAACGAACGCCCCGGCGGCACTGTGGCGTGCCGCCGGGGCGTTCGGAGTACGTGCAGAGGCAGCTGGTGATTAGCGCTTGCTGTACTGCGGGGCCTTACGGGCCTTCTTCAGACCGGCCTTCTTGCGCTCGACCGCACGGTCGTCGCGCTTGAGGAAGCCGGCCTTCTTGAGGGCGCCGCGGTTGTTGTCCACGTCCGCCTCGTTCAGGGCGCGGGCCACGCCGAGGCGCAGGGCGCCGGCCTGACCGGAGACACCGCCACCCGCGATGCGGGCGATGACGTCGTAGCGACCCTCGAGCTCGAGCACCTTGAAGGGCTCGTTGACTTCCTGCTGGTGCACCTTGTTCGGGAAGTAGTCCTCGAGGGTGCGACCGTTGATCTTCCACTTGCCGGTGCCCGGGACGATCCGGACGCGGGCGATGGCGTTCTTGCGACGGCCCAGGCCGGCGGCCGGCTGCGGGTCGCCGAAGCGGGACGCCATCGACTCCGAGGTGTACTCGCCCTCGACGGGGACCTCGGACTCGGTGGTGTAGCTGTCAATGTCGACAAGCTCGGTCTCTTCGACCGGCTGCTCAACGGTGGTCTCGGCCACGATTCTCCTCAGATTTCTTTTCGTCTTAGGGGGTGGCCGGAACTACTGCGCGACCTGGGTGATCTCGAACGGCACCGGCTGCTGGGCAGCGTGCGGGTGCTGGTCGCCCGAGTAGACCTTCAGCTTCGAGAGCATCTGACGGCCCAGGGTGTTCTTGGGAAGCATGCCCTTGACGGCCTTCTCGACGGCCTTCTCGGGGTTCTTGGCGAGCAGCTCGTCGTAGCGGACGGAGCGCAGACCGCCCGGGTAACCCGAGTGGCGGTACGCCATCTTCTGGGTCCGCTTGTTGCCGGAGAGGTGCACCTTGTCGGCGTTGATGATGACGACGAAGTCACCGGTGTCGACGTGCGGGGCGTAGATCGGCTTGTGCTTGCCGCGCAGGAGGCTGGCGGCAGTGGTGGCGAGACGACCCAGGACGATGTCCTGAGCGTCGATGACGTGCCACTGGCGCGTCACATCGCCGGGCTTGGGGCTGTACGTACGCACGGTTCGTAGCCTTCGCTTCTTCAGTGAATGGTCCTGACAGGTCACCGAAGACGATCACGACAGCCCAGACCGCACTGCGGTGACGCAAACCGCGTGCTGGTCGCTGGTCATCGGCCCGGTGGACCGGTGTAAGGGCCCGTCCCGTGAGAATGAGCAAGCCAATACACAACGAAGAATCAGAGTACCCGGGCTTCCATGGGCGGGTCAAAACGAGGGCGCGCACGCACCTCGCGCGCCCCCTCGGTGAGCCCCTCCCGGGCCCCCGTGCGCCGCCCGTCACCCGGCCGCCGCCGTATCGCACACGGGCCGCGCGCCGGTCCGGCGCTCCGCTCCGGCGCACCGATGTGACATCGGGCACCTCGACCGGGTCGTACCAGCTCACAGGGGTCAACCGCGCCGTCGCGACGCCGCGGACGCCTCGCCGGGCGCCCTACGGGCGACCCCTCACCTACAGCTTCGCACGCACCCTTCCGGCACGCTCGCCCGCCACGGAGGACGAAGGTGACGCCGACATCGCCGTCACACGGCGGCACGTCCCCGCACGTCCCCGCACGTCCCCCGCACGTCCTCGCACGTCCCGCGCTTCCCCGCGCCTGCCGGACGTCCCGAACAGCCGCACAGCCGGACAGCCGCACATGTAAGTACATGCCACATGACCGTCCGTAGCGTCGCCGGCATCCGCGCAGGTCCGGCCCTTCCGCCCTTGGCGCGGACCACTCCGACATGTCGCCTATAACCCTCCTTATATCCCGAACGCCCGTGGCTCCAGGGCTCGTTGAGGCGGAACCGCATACCCCGTGTCCCGTCTAAGATGCGCCCCATGAGCTATGGGCAGGGGGGACCCCAGTCCCAGTGGGATCCCTGGAAACCGAATTCGCAGCAGCCGTGGACCCCCGGCAGCGACGGGCACTCCCCGGACTGGGCGGCACTCGCCGAGGCGTCGGAGTCACGCAACAAGCGGCGGCGGGTCCTCTTCATCGTCGGCGGTGTGCTGGCCACGGTCGGCATCGGCACGGCCGTCGCCATGGGCGTGGTCTCGGCGAACGGCGACTCGGAGGCGTCGAACCAACCGGCCTCCCAGCTGCCGGCGACCGCGGACATACCGAGCGGCGGCGGCTCGACGCCGTCGTTCGCCCCGACGACCGCCCCGCCCCCGCTGGATCCGAAGGACTTCATCGCCAGCGCCAAGAAGGACACGGCACCGCTCGGCCCGGACATCCTCTTCCCGGGCACACAGCTGACCATGAACCAGACCGTGTACAAGAAGAGCGCCACGGCGGACGCCAAGAGCTGCGCCGCGGCCGCCCAGGGCACGCTGCCGAAGATCCTCACGGCCAACGGCTGCACCCGGTTGATGCGCGTCACCTATACCAAGGACGACGTCGCGGTGACGGTCGGCGTGGCCGTCTTCGACACCGAGGCGCAGGCCACCAAGGCCAAGGGCCAGGCGGACAGCAAGAGCATCATCAAGGCGCTGTCCGGCAAGGGCGTCAAGGCCTTCTGCAGCGGCGCCGTCTGCCGTTCCACGACGAACGCCTACGGCCGCTACGCCTACTTCACCATCAGCGGCTTCCCCGCCGGGAAGGACGTCACCACGAAGGACACCAAGGTGTTCAGCGCGGGTGACGACCTCGCCCAGTTCGCGTTCCAGCAGATCCGCAGGCGCGGCGAGGCCCAGGCGTCGGCCGCGGCCAACGGGTGACGCCCCGCTAGAGCGGGGACACCCGCCGAGGCGGGGGCACCCACCGAGGCGGGCTCAGGCCCGGAGCCGCCGGCTCAGCAGCACCCGGCTCCGGGCAGCGAGCGCTTGTTGCGCGCCTCCTTGTTACGGGCGGCGAGCAGTTCGTCGGCCGGATAGCCGACCTCCTCCAGCGTCAGCCCGTGCGGCCGTACGACGTGCACGGCCGAGTCCCGTACGCCCGCGGCCAGCACCTTGCCCGGCCAGTCCGGCGTCCGGTGCCCGTCCCCCACGAACAGCAGCGCCCCGATGAGCGAGCGCACCATGTTGTGGCAGAAGGCGTCGGCGCGGACGGTGGCGGCGATGATCCCGTCGGCGTCACGCTCCAGGCTCAGTTCCTGGAGCGTGCGGATCGTGGTGGCCCCCTCCCGCTTCTTGCAGTAGGCGGCGAAGTCGTGCTCCCCCAGCAGGGCCCGGGCGGCCTCGTTCATGGCGTCGACGTCGAGGGGCCAGTCGTGCCACAGGACATGACCCCGCAGCAGCGGGTCCACACCGCCGGGGTTGTCGGTGACGCGGTAGGCGTACCGTCGCCAGATCGCCGAGAAACGCGCGTTGAAGCCGGCCGGGGCCTCGGTGAGGGACCACACCCGCACGTCCTTCGACAGCCGCCCGGCGAGCCGCTTCAGCAGCTTCTCCCGGTGCTCGGCCCACAGCTCCCCGGGCAGGTCCACGTGGGCCACCTGTCCGCGCGCGTGCACACCGGCGTCGGTGCGTCCGGCCACCGTCAGCTCGTACGTCGTGTCCTTCGACCGGGTCACGGTCCGCAGCGCGTCCTCGATCTCCCCCTGCACGGTCCGCTTCCCGCCGGCCTGTTTGGCCCAGCCGTGGAAGTCGCTGCCGTCGTAGGACAGATCGAGGCGGATACGGACGTGTCCGGGCTGTGCTTCGTCACTCACCTCTAGATCCTCTCAGGGCGGATCCGCCCGAAGAAACGCGAAAGCGGGCCCGCCCCGAAGGGCGGACCCGCTCAGCAGGCAGAGCCTCAGGCGTCCTTGGACTCCTCGGACGCCGCCGCGTCCTCGACGACCTCGTCGGCCTTGGTCTCCTCGACCTTGGTCTCCTCGGCCTCCTTGACGGCGCGCTTGGTCGCCGCCTCGGCCTCACCGGTGGCCTGCTGGGCCACGGTCAGGGCCTCCACCAGCTCGATGACAGCCATGGGCGCGTTGTCGCCACGGCGGTTACCGATCTTGGTGATACGGGTGTAGCCACCCGGGCGGTTCTCGTAGCGCGGGCCGATCTCGGTGAAGAGCGTGTGCACGACGCTCTTGTCCGTGATCACCTGGAGCACCTGACGGCGGTTGTGAAGGTCGCCCTTCTTCGCCTTGGTGACCAGACGCTCCGCGTAGGGACGCAGGCGGCGGGCCTTGGCCTCGGTGGTGGTGATGCGGCCGTGCTCGAAGAGCGACTTCGCGAGGTTCGCGAGAAGCAGCTTCTCGTGCGCGGCGCTGCCGCCCAGACGGGCACCCTTGGTGGGCTTCGGCATGGTGTTTCTCCTAGGTGTCTGCCCCGGCCGTATCAGGTACCGAGGTCAGTGTCCGAGCGGGCGATCGCCCGTCGGAGATCCAGAAGCCCCCGGAGGGGCATCTGGAAGGGGCGCGGGGAACCGCGTGACCAGCCACAGCCGGCCCGCAGACGCAGTACCGCCTCCCCGCGGAGCGATCAGATCAGTACTGCTCGGTCTCCACGAACCCGGCGTCCGCGTCGTCGTCGGCGCCGAAGGCGTCGGCGGCGGCGGTCGGGTCGAATCCGGGCGGGCTGTCCTTGAGGGCCAGGCCCATGCCGGCCAGCTTCGCCTTGACCTCGTCGATGGACTTCGCACCGAAGTTGCGGATGTCCAGGAGGTCGGCCTCGGAGCGGGCGACGAGCTCACCCACGGAGTGGATGCCCTCACGCTTGAGGCAGTTGTACGACCGAACGGTGAGCTCCAGCTCCTCGATCGGCAGCGCCAGATCAGCGGCCAGGGCGGCGTCCGTGGGCGAGGGGCCCATGTCGATGCCCTCGGCGTCGATGTTGAGCTCGCGGGCCAGACCGAACAGCTCGACCAGGGTCTTACCGGCCGACGCCATGGCGTCACGGGGACGCATGGCCTGCTTGGTCTCGACGTCGACGATCAGCTTGTCGAAGTCGGTGCGCTGCTCGACACGCGTCGCCTCGACCTTGTACGTGACCTTGAGAACCGGCGAGTAGATCGAGTCGACCGGGATACGGCCGATCTCCTGGCCCACCTGCTTGTTCTGCACGGCGGAGACGTAACCACGGCCACGCTCGACCGTGAGCTCCATCTCCAGCTTGCCCTTGCCGTTGAGCGTGGCGAGGACGAGGTCGGGGTTGTGTACCTCGACACCGGCCGGGGGCGCGATGTCGGCGGCGGTGACCAGACCCGGGCCCTGCTTGCGCAGGTACATCACGACCGGCTCGTCGTGCTCCGAGGAGACGACCAGCTGCTTGATGTTGAGGATCAGGTCGGTCACGTCCTCCTTGACGCCCGGCACGGTGGTGAACTCGTGCAGGACACCGTCGACGCGGATGCTGGTGACAGCGGCGCCGGGGATGGACGACAGGAGGGTGCGGCGGAGGGAGTTGCCGAGGGTGTAGCCGAAGCCCGGCTCCAGCGGCTCGATCACGAACCGGGAGCGGAACTCGTCGACGACCTCTTCGGTCAACGAGGGACGCTGAGCAATCAGCATGTTGCGTTCCTTCAGTCAGGGGCACCCACTATTTGATGCCCTGAGTCACCGGGCGGTGGCCCGATGGTGCTACGTGCAAGGGTACGGGCGATACGGCCCTTTTACGGAGCCGTACCGCCCGGAAACCTCAGACCGACAAGCGGCCGTGCGTCAGACGCGACGGCGCTTCGGCGGACGGCAGCCGTTGTGCGGGGTGGGGGTGACGTCCTGGATGGAGCCGACCTCGAGGCCCGTGGCCTGGAGGGAGCGGATCGCGGTCTCGCGACCGGAGCCCGGGCCCTTCACGAAGACGTCGACCTTGCGCATGCCGTGCTCCTGCGCGCGACGCGCGGCCGACTCGGCGGCCATCTGCGCGGCGAACGGGGTCGACTTGCGCGAGCCCTTGAAGCCGACGTGGCCGGCGGAGGCCCAGGAGATCACGTTGCCCGAGGGGTCCGTGATCGAGACGATCGTGTTGTTGAACGTGCTCTTGATGTGAGCGTGCCCGTGAGCGACGTTCTTCTTTTCCTTGCGGCGCACCTTCTTGGCAGCGCCCTGACGACCCTTGGGGGGCATCTATATCTCCTACGGGAGGTGGTCGGTCCTACAGCGAAGACCGTGGACAGAGGTCCGCTGCGGACTACTTCTTGCCCGGCTTCTTCTTGCCGGCGATGGCGCGACGCGGGCCCTTGCGGGTGCGAGCGTTGGTGCTGGTGCGCTGACCGCGGACGGGCAGACCGCGGCGGTGCCGCAGACCCTGGTAGCAGCCGATCTCGACCTTGCGGCGGATGTCGGCCTGGATCTCGCGACGGAGGTCACCCTCGGTCTTGATGTTGTTGTCGACGTACTCGCGGATCGCGACGAGCTGCTCCTCGGAGAGGTCGCGAACGCGGGTGTTCGGGTCGACGCCGGTCGCTGCCAGCGTCTCCTGCGAGAGGGTCCGGCCGATGCCGAACACGTAGGTGAGGGCGACCTCCACGCGCTTTTCGCGCGGGATGTCAACACCGGAAACGCGTGCCATTCAATGGCTCCAGTTGAATCTTCGGAGGTCTTCCGCAGAACCGATTCCCAGTCGCCGTACTAGGTACGAACTGGGTCCCCGGCCTCCGAGCCGGGGGTGTCAGACCTGATGTACTCAGGCCTGGGTGCTGCGTATGAACATATTCAGCTTGCGTCGCGCGAATTTCTGCGAAATGCAGAGGTGCGGTCCTGCGTCAGCCCTGGCGCTGCTTGTGGCGCGGGTTCTCGCAGATGACCATGACCCGGCCGTGACGGCGGATCACCCTGCACTTGTCGCAGATCTTCTTGACGCTCGGCTTGACCTTCATTGGTGAGGTTCTCCGGGTCAGTGCCATCGCCACGGGAGGCCCGGGGCGCGGGCAAGATCTACTTGTAGCGGTAGACGATCCGGCCACGCGTCAGGTCGTACGGAGACAACTCCACCACGACCCGGTCGTCAGGGAGGATACGGATGTAGTGCATACGCATCTTGCCGCTGATGTGTGCCAGGACCTGGTGGCCGTTCTGGAGCTCGACCTTGAACATGGCGTTCGGAAGAGACTCGACGACAGTGCCCTCGATCTCGATGGCACCTTGCTTCTTGGCCACGCTTCGCCCTTCGAATCGACTACCTTGATCGACTCCGTACGAGCGCATGCAGGCATGCGGGTGCACGAGAGCCGACGAGTCAGTCTACGTCAGCGCACCCGGAAACACGAATCGAGGAAGTTTGCCCCATGTGCAAGATCATCATGCCAGCGGGTCCGGCGCGGCCGTGACACCGTGCTCCGCCAGCTTCGCCCGGCCGCCGTCCGGTGCCGTCAGGACCAGCGGACCCGCCTCCGTCAGGGCGACGGAGTGCTCCCAGTGCGAGGACCAGGTGCCGTCGGTGGTGATGACCGTCCAGTCGTCCTCGAGGACCTCGGTCCTCGGGGTGCCGAGGGAGACCATCGGCTCGATGGCGAGGCAGAAGCCCGGGATCAGCTTGGCGCCCTTGCCGCGGCGGCGGTCGACGTAGTTCAGCAGGTGCGGGTCCATGTGCATCTCGGTGCCGATGCCGTGGCCGCCGTAGTCCTCGATGATCCCGTACCGGCCGCCGCCGGGCTTCGGCTGGCGGCGGATGTACGTCTCGATGGCGCGGGAGACGTCGACGAGACGGTTTCCCTGCTTCATCGCCGCGATACCGGCCCACATCGACTCCTCGGTCACCCGGGAGAGCTCGATCAGCTCCGGTGCGTGACCGGAGCCCACGAAGGCGGTGTAGGCGGCGTCGCCGTGCCAGCCGTCGACGATCGCGCCGCAGTCGATGGAGATGATGTCGCCGTCCTTGAGGACGACGTCCTCGGAGGGGATGCCGTGGACCACGACGTCGTTCGCGGAGGTGCAGATCGTCGCGGGGAAACCGCCGTAGCCGAGGAAGTTCGACTTCGCGCCGTGCTCAGCGAGCACCTTGCGCGCCACCTCGTCCAGGTCCTTGGTCGTCGCCCCCGGCACGGCCGCCTCCCGCGTCGCCGCGTGGATGGCGGCGACGACCAGGCCCGCCGCACGCATCTTGGCGATCTGCTCGGGGGTCTTGATCTGCAGCATGGGGTCTACGGCCTTTCTGTCCTCCGGACCGGAGGGACTGCGGATGGGCTACGGCCTGCGGACTGCCGGACACCTCAACGATACGTGGGAGCACACGCGCCCCCCACACAGCAGCCGCGGTCCCCTCCCAAGGGAACCGCGGCTACGGCGACGTACGGACGGCTAGTTGTCGCCGTCCTCGCGCTTGAGTGCTTCGAGCGATCGCTTCGTGACCTCGTCCACCGGACCCAGCGCCGAGATCGTGACGACCAGGCCCTGCGTCTTGTAGTAGTCGATGATCGGCTCGGTCTGCGTGTGGTAGACCTCGAGCCGCTTGCGCACGGTGCCCTCGGAGTCGTCGTCCCGCTGGTACAGCTCGCCGCCGCAGACGTCACAGACGCCTTCCTTGGCGGCCGGCTTGTACGTCACGTGGAAGACGTGCGAGGAGTCGTTGCGGCAGATGCGCCGGCCGGCGATCCGCTTGACGACCTCCTCCTCGGGGGCCTCCAGGTCCAGTACCGCGTCCAGCGTGATGCCCTCGCCTGTGAGGAGCTCGTCCAGCGCCTCGGCCTGCGAGACATTGCGCGGGAAACCGTCGAGCAGGAAGCCGTTCTCGGCGTCCGGCTGCTCCATGCGGTCCTTGGCCATCGCGATGGTGACCTCGTCGGGGACGAGGTTGCCGGCGTCCATGTAGGACTTCGCGAGCTTCCCGAGCTCCGTCTGCTGGCTGATGTTGGCGCGGAACAGGTCGCCCGTGGAGATGTGGGGGACGCGCAGCTTCTCGGCCAGCCGAGTGGCCTGCGTTCCCTTACCGGCACCCGGCGGCCCGACGAGGACGATTCGCATCAGCGGAGGAACCCTTCGTAATTGCGCTGCTGGAGCTGGCTCTCGATCTGCTTCACCGTCTCGAGACCCACACCCACGATGATGAGGATGCTGGTCCCACCGAACGGGAAGTTCTGGCTTGCCCCGAAGCCGACCAACGCCATCGTCGGTACAAGAGCGATCAGTCCCAGATACAGCGAACCCGGCCAGGTGATCCGGTTGAGTACGTAGCTCAGGTACTCAGCGGTCGGTCGGCCAGCCCGGATGCCCGGGATGAAGCCACCATACTTCTTCATGTTGTCGGCGACTTCCTCGGGGTTGAAGGAGATCGCCACGTAGAAGAACGCGAAGAAAACGATGAGCAAGAAGTACATGGTGATGTAAATCGGGTGGTCACCCTTGACCAGGTTCTGCTGGATCCAGGTCTTCCAGGCGGAATCACCACCGGAGAACTGCGCGACGAGTGCCGGGATGTACAGCAGCGACGAGGCGAAGATGACGGGGATCACACCCGCCTGGTTCACCTTCAGCGGGATGTACGTCGACGTCCCGCCGTAGGAACGGCGACCGATCATGCGCTTCGCGTACTGCACGGGGATACGGCGCTGGGCCTGCTCGACGAAGACCACCAGGGCGACCATGACCAGGCCGACCAGGATGACGGTGCTGAACTCGATCCAGCCGTCGGCCAGCGTGCCCGACGTCTTGATGGCCCACAGCGCGGACGGGAAGGTCGCGGCGATCGAGATGAACATGAGGATCGACATGCCGTTGCCGATACCACGGTCGGTGATCAGCTCGCCCAGCCACATGACGACGGCCGTACCGGCCGTCATGCAGATGACCATCGTGATGGTGGTGAAGATCGCGCGGTCCGGGACGATGCTCGAGGCGACCGTGCAGCCGGAGAACAGGGCGCCGCTGCGAGCGGTGGCCACCAGGCCGGTGCCCTGGAGGATGGCGAGCGCCACCGTCAGGTAGCGGGTGTACTGCGTGATCTTCGCTGTGCCGGCCTGGCCCTCCTTCTTGAGGGCTTCCAGACGCGGGATCACCACGGTCAGCAGCTGGAGGATGATGCTCGCCGTGATGTACGGCATGATCCCGAGCGCGAAGATCGTGATCTGGAGCAGCGCGCCGCCGCTGAACATGTTGACCAGACCGAAGAGGCCCTGGTTGCCGGACGCCTCGTCCACGCACTGCTGAACGGACTTGTAGTTGACGCCCGGGATCGGGATGTGGGTACCGACCCGGTAGACCACAATGATCGCGAGCGTGAAGAGCAGCTTCTTGCGCAGGTCGGGCGTCCTGAACGCCCGGGCGAACGCGGTGAGCACGGTGCCTCCTGCGACCCCCGCGCAACTGCGTCAAGGGTGACGGTCTTGAGAATCCAATGGGGATGACGACTTGAGAACGGTCAACTGCCGCTCAGGGTGCCCCATACGAAGCACCCAGGAAAGTGGGCAGTGCAGGCCACCTTACCGGCGAGACCGCCCCCCTTGGAACGACCAACCGGGGATACCCCATTTGTGGGGTATCCCCGGTCGGGATCGTTCAAGTCATCGAGACGCCTGAGTGGCTCAGACGAGCTCGGTGACGGTACCGCCGGCGGCGGTGATCTTCTCCTTGGCGGAGCCGGAGACGGCGTCGACCGTCACCTGCAGCGCCACCGAGATCTCGCCCTGGCCGAGGACCTTGACGAGGCTGTTCTTGCGAACGGCACCCTTGGCCACCAGACCCTCGACGGTGACTTCGCCACCCTCGGGGTAGAGCGCGGCCAGCTTGTCGAGGTTCACGACCTGGAACTCGGTCTTGAACGGGTTCTTGAAGCCCTTCAGCTTCGGAAGACGCATGTGGAGGGGCATCTGGCCACCCTCGAAGCGCTCCGGAACCTGGTAGCGGGCCTTCGTGCCCTTGGTACCACGACCAGCCGTCTTACCCTTCGACGCCTCACCACGACCCACACGGGTCTTGGCGGTCTTGGCGCCCGGGGCGGGACGGAGGTTGTGGATCTTGAGCGGGTTGCTCTCCGCCATGATCAGTCGACCTCCTCGACCGACACGAGGTGGCGGACGGTGTGCACCATTCCGCGGAACTCGGGGCGGTCCTCCTTGACGACCTGCGTGTTGATGCCCTTGAGACCAAGGGAACGCAGGGTGTCACGGTGGTTCTGCTTGCTGCCGATGTACGACTTCACCTGCGTGATCTTGAGCTGCGCCATTACGCACCAGCCCCGGCACGCGCACGGAGAAGAGCCGCGGGAGCGACGTCCTCGAGGGGCAGACCGCGGCGGGCCGCGATCTCCTCGGGACGCTGCAGGCCCTTCAGGGCCTCCACGGTCGCGTGCACGATGTTGATCGCGTTGGACGAGCCGAGCGACTTCGACAGGATGTCGTGCACGCCCGCGCACTCGAGCACGGCACGCACCGGGCCACCGGCGATGACGCCGGTACCGGGAGAAGCAGGCTTGAGCAGGACGACGCCCGCGGCCTTCTCGCCCGTGATCGGGTGCGGGATGGTGCCCTGGATACGGGGGACCTTGAAGAAGTGCTTCTTGGCCTCCTCAACACCCTTGGCGATGGCGGCCGGCACCTCCTTGGCCTTGCCGTAACCGACACCCACGGTGCCGTCACCGTCGCCCACCACGACCAGCGCGGTGAAGCTGAAGCGACGACCACCCTTCACAACCTTGGCGACGCGGTTGATCGCGACGACACGCTCAACGTAAGCGGTCTTCTCGGCGGCAGCTGCGCCGCCGTCACGGCCCTTCCGGTCCCGCCGCTCGCCGCCACCGGCACCGCTTCCACGGCGCTGGGGTCCAGCCATTGGAATTACCTCTCTCTGTTTCCGCTAGCTACGGAACCGGCTCAGAACTTCAGGCCGGCTTCGCGGGCGGCGTCCGCCAGGGCGGCGATGCGCCCGGCGTACTGGTTGCCACCACGGTCGAATACGACAGCCTCGACGCCCGCGGCCTTCGCACGTTCGGCGACAAGCGCGCCGACCTGCTTGGCCTGGGCCGACTTGTCACCCTCGCCACCGCGGATCGAGGTGTCCAGGGTGGACGCCGACGCAAGGGTGTGCCCCTTGAGGTCGTCGATCACCTGGGCCACGATGTGGCGGTTGGAACGGGTAACGACCAGGCGGGGACGCTCGGCCGTACCACCGATCCGCTTGCGGATCCGGATGTGACGGCGCTTGATCGCGGCGCGCTTGTAGGCGTCGCCCTTCAGGATCTTCTGTCCGTATGCCATGGCTTACTTACCCGCCTTTCCGACCTTGCGGCGGATGACTTCGCCCTCGTACTTGACGCCCTTGGCCTTGTACGGGTCGGGCTTGCGCAGCTTGCGGATGTTGGCCGCAACCTCGCCGACCTTCTGCTTGTCGATGCCCTCGACCTGGAAGCGGGTCGGGGTCTCCACCTTGAAGGTGATGCCCTCGGGCGCCTCGACGGTGATCGGGTGGCTGTAGCCGAGCGCGAACTCGAGGTTCGAACCCTTGGCCGTAACGCGGTAACCGACACCGCTGATCTCGAGCTTCTTCACGTAACCCTGGGTCACGCCGGTGATCATGTTCGCCACCAGCGTGCGGGACAGGCCGTGCAGGGCCTTGTTCTGACGCTCGTCGTTCGGGCGGGTGACGTTCAGAACGCCGTCCTCACCCTTGACGATGTCGATCGGCGCGACAACGGTGTGGGTCAGCGAGCCCTTGGGGCCCTTGACCGAGACCGTGCGGCCATCGATGGTGACGTCCACGCCGGCGGGAACCGTGATGGGGAGCTTGCCAATACGCGACATAGCTGTTTCCTCCGTTCCCTTCCGCTACCAGACGTAGGCGAGGACTTCCCCACCCACGCCCTTCTTGCCGGCCTGCTTGTCGGTGAGGAGACCGTGCGACGTGGAGATGATCGCCACGCCGAGGCCGCCGAGCACCTTCGGCAGGTTGGTGGACTTCGCGTAAACCCGGAGACCGGGCTTGGAAATCCGCTTGATGCCCGCGATGGAGCGCTCACGGTTGGGGCCGAACTTCAGCTCCAGGACGAGGTTCTTGCCGACTTCGGCGTCCTCGACCTTCCAGCCCGTGATGAAGCCCTCCTGCTGGAGGATCTCCGCGATGTGAGACTTGATCTTCGATGCCGGCATCGTCACGGAGTCGTGGTATGCCGAGTTCGCGTTCCGCAGACGCGTAAGCATGTCTGCGATCGGATCAGTCATGGTCATGAATTGGCCTTCGGCCTCTCTCGCCGGGGTTTCCTGGTGCGCCATCCCTCTCCCCGATCCGGGACGGGACGGGTGCGGCGCGGTGGACCTACGGCGTAGTAAGTCGTACGGGCGGCAGTCAGGCGCCCAACCCTCCAAGCCTAAGCCATGGAGAGGTGGGCACCTGACACGCCCAGTGCTTACCGAGAGCCCTTGGAATCCCTAAGTAGGGGATTACCAGGAGCTCTTGGTCACGCCCGGCAGCTCGCCACGGTGAGCCATCTCACGAAGGCACACGCGGCACAGGCCGAACTTGCGGTACACGGAGTGGGGACGGCCGCAGCGCTGGCAGCGCGTGTAGCCACGCACGCCGAACTTGGGCTTGCGAGCAGCCTTCGCGATCAGAGCCTTCTTCGCCATCTCGCTCACGCCTCCTTGAAGGGGAAGCCGAGGTGACGAAGGAGCGCGCGGCCCTCAGCGTCGTTGGTCGCCGTGGTGACCACGGTGATGTCCATACCCCGGACGCGGTCGATCTTGTCCTGGTCGATCTCGTGGAACATGACCTGCTCCGTGAGACCGAAGGTGTAGTTGCCACGGCCGTCGAACTGCTTGGGGGACAGGCCGCGGAAGTCGCGGATGCGCGGGAGCGCGAGCGACAGGGTGCGGTCCAGGAACTCCCACATGCGGTCGCCACGGAGCGTGACGTGGGCACCGATCGGCTGACCCTCACGCAGCTTGAACTGCGCGATGGACTTGCGGGCCTTGGTGATGGCCGGCTTCTGACCGGTGATCGTGGTCAGGTCACGGACGGCACCGTCCATGAGCTTCGAGTCACGGGCGGCGTCGCCGACACCCATGTTGACCACGATCTTGACGAGGCCGGGGATCTGCATGACGTTCTCGTACTTGAACTCGTCACGCAGCTTGCCCGCGATCTCCTCGCGGTACTTCTGCTTCAGACGCGGGGTGGTGGTGGTAGCCATCAGATGTCCTCACCCGTCCGCTTGGCAACGCGGATCTTGTTGCCCTCGTCGTCGAAGCGGTAACCGACACGCGTGACGACCTTGTTGCCGTCCTTCTCCACGACCAGCTGAACGTTGGAAACGTGGATCGGGGCCTCGGTGGTCACGATGCCGCCGGCCTGGGAACCGCTGGCGGTCGGGCCGGCCTTCGTGTGCTTCTTGACCCGGTTGACACCCTCGACCAGGACACGGTCCTCGCGGGGGAAGGCCGCGATGACCTTGCCCTGCTTGCCCTTGTCCTTACCGGTGATGACCTGGACCAGGTCGCCCTTCTTGATCTTCATGCTTACAGCACCTCCGGCGCGAGCGAGATGATCTTCATGAACTTCTTCTCGCGCAGCTCACGGCCGACGGGGCCGAAGATACGGGTGCCGCGAGGGTCGCCGTCGTTCTTCAGAATGACGGCGGCGTTCTCGTCGAAGCGGATGTACGAGCCGTCCGGACGGCGGCGCTCCTTGACGGTGCGAACGATGACGGCCTTGACGACGTCACCCTTCTTCACGTTGCCGCCGGGGATCGCGTCCTTGACGGTGGCGACGATGACGTCACCGATGCCCGCGTAGCGGCGACCGGAGCCACCGAGCACACGGATGCAAAGGATCTCCTTCGCACCAGTGTTGTCGGCGACACGCAGTCGCGACTCCTGCTGGATCACGTCTATCTCCTGGTTGTCTGCCGGTTCCCGGGGCGGTGCGCACGACGGCGACCCGCCCCGAGCCTGGCGGAACGATGCCTAGGGGGTCCCCCTAGGAGGGATTACTTGGCCTTCTCGAGGATCTCGACGATGCGCCAGCGCTTCGTCGCAGACAGCGGCCGGGTCTCCGCGAGGAGGACACGGTCGCCGACGCCGGCGGCGTTCTGCTCGTCGTGGGCCTTGAGCTTGTTCGTACGGCGGATGACCTTGCCGTACAGCGCGTGCTTCACGCGGTCCTCGACGGCGACGACGACGGTCTTGTCCATCTTGTCGCTGACGACCAGACCCTCACGGGTCTTGCGGAAACCACGCTGCTCGTTGGTCTCAGTCACGTTGCTCTCGCTCATCAGGCGCTCTCCACCGTCTCGATGCCCAGCTCGCGCTCACGCATCAGGGTGTAGATCCGCGCGATGTCCTTACGGACGGCCTTCAGCCGACCGTGGTTCTCGAGCTGACCCGTCGCCGCCTGGAAGCGGAGGTTGAACAGCTCTTCCTTGGCTTCGCGAAGCTTCGCCAGAAGCTCCTCGTCACCCAGTTCGCGCAGCTCGGACGCCTTGGTACCGGCCGACATCACGCTTCACCTGCCTCGCGCTTGACGATCCGGCACTTCATCGGCAGCTTGTGGGCTGCGCGAGTGAGGGCCTCACGGGCGATCTTCTCGTTGGGGTAGGACAGCTCGAACATGACCCGGCCCGGGTGCACGTTCGCGATCCACCATTCCGGAGAACCCTTACCGGAACCCATGCGGGTCTCGGCAGGCTTCTTCGTCAGCGGGCGGTCCGGGTAGATGTTGATCCAGACCTTGCCGCCACGCTTGATGTGGCGGGTCATCGCGATACGGGCCGCCTCGATCTGGCGGTTGGTCACGTACGCCGGCGTGAGGGCCTGAATGCCGTACTCGCCGAACGAGACCGTCGTACCGCCCTTGGCCTGACCACGGCGCTTCGGGTGGTGCTGCTTGCGGTGCTTGACCCTACGGGGGATCAGCATGTCGGTCAGGCCTCCGTTCCGGTGCTCTCAGCCGGAGCGGCAGCCGGAGCCTCGGCCTTGGGGGCCTCGGCAGCGGGAGCCTGCTGCGGCTTGCGACCGCGACCGCCACGCTCGCCACCGCGGCCACCACGGGCCGGGCGGTCAGCGCCGCCACGGGCCGGGCGGTTGCCGGCGCGGGCAGCAGCGTTCTCGGCGCGGACCTCGGCGATGTTCTTGACATCGCCCTTGTAGATCCAGACCTTCACGCCGATGCGGCCGAAGGTCGTCTTGGCCTCGAAGAAGCCGTAGTCCACGTTCGCGCGGAGCGTGTGCAGGGGCACACGGCCCTCGCGGTAGAACTCCGAGCGGGACATCTCGGCGCCACCGAGGCGGCCACCGCACTGGATCTTGATGCCCTTGGCGCCGGCCTTCATGGCGGACTGCATGCTCTTACGCATGGCCCGACGGAAGGAGACGCGGGAGGAGAGCTGCTCGGCGACGGCCTGGGCAACCAGCTGAGCGTCGGTCTCGGGGTTCTTGACCTCGAGGATGTTCAGCTGGACCTGCTTGCCCGTCAGCTTCTCGAGGTCACCGCGGATGCGGTCGGCCTCGGCGCCACGGCGGCCGATGACGATGCCCGGACGCGCGGTGTGGATGTCCACACGGACGCGGTCACGGGTGCGCTCGATCTCCACCTTCGAGATGCCGGCGCGCTCCATGCCGGACGTCATCATCCGACGGATGGCGACGTCTTCCTTGACGTAGTCCTTGTACAGCTTGTCGGCGTACCAACGCGACTTGAAGTCGGTCGTGACACCGAGCCGGAACCCATGCGGGTTTACCTTCTGGCCCATTACCGGGTTCCTTCCTTGCTGCTGACGACCACGGTGATGTGGCTGGTCCGCTTGCGGATCCGGTAGGCACGGCCCTGGGCACGCGGACGGAACCGCTTCAGGGTCGGACCCTCGTCGACGTACGCCTCGGAGATGAAGAGGCTGTCGGCGTCAGTGTGGTCGTAGTTGTGCGCGGCGTTGGCAATGGCGCTGTCCAGCACCTTGCCGACCGGCACGCTCGCGGCCTGCGGGGCGAAACGCAGGACCGCCTGAGCCTCCGTGGCGTCCATGCCACGGATAAGGTCCACCACCCGGCGGGCCTTCATGGGCGTGACGCGGATGTACCGCGCCTGGGCCCTGGCTTCCATGGTTGTCCTTCCAGTGTCTGTCATGGTCATTCCACCCCGCTACTAGCGGCGCTTCGACTTCCGGTCGTCCTTGACGTGACCCCGGAAGGTGCGCGTCGGCGAGAACTCGCCGAGCTTGTGGCCGACCATCGACTCGGTGACAAACACCGGAATGTGGGTCTTGCCGTTGTGCACCGCGATCGTGTGGCCCAGCATGGCCGGGATGATCATCGAGCGACGGGACCAGGTCTTGATGACGTTCTTGGTGCCGGCTTCGTTCTGTACGTCCACCTTCTTGATCAGGTGGTCGTCGACGAAGGGCCCCTTCTTGAGACTGCGCGGCATCTAAACCCGCTCCTAGCGCTTCTTGTTCGTCTTGCGGCGGCGGACGATGTACTTGTTCGAAGCCTTCTTCGGCGAACGAGTACGACCCTCCTTCTGACCCCACGGCGAGACCGGGTGACGACCACCGGAGGTCTTGCCCTCACCACCACCGTGCGGGTGGTCAACCGGGTTCATCGCCACACCGCGAACGGTCGGGCGGACGCCCAGCCAGCGCTTACGCCCGGCCTTGCCCCAGTTGATGTTGCTCTGCTCGGCGTTGCCGACCTCGCCGACCGTGGCGCGGCAGCGCTGGTCGACCAGGCGGATCTCACCGGAGGGCATGCGGAGGTGGGCCATCGAGCCCTCCTTCGCGAGCAGCTGCACCGAGGCGCCGGCGGAGCGGGCGAACTTGGCACCGCCACCGGGACGGAGCTCGATCGCGTGGATCGTGGTACCGACCGGGATGTTGCGGAGGGCCAGGTTGTTGCCCGGCTTGATGTCGGCCCCGGGACCGTTCTCGACGCGGTCACCCTGCTGCAGGTTGCGCGGGGCGAGGATGTAGCGCTTCTCGCCGTCCGCGTAGTGCAGCAGCGCGATGCGCGCGGTGCGGTTGGGGTCGTACTCGATGTGCGCGACCTTCGCCGGCACGCCGTCCTTGTCGTGACGACGGAAGTCGATCACGCGGTAGGCGCGCTTGTGTCCGCCACCCTGGTGGCGAACGGTCACACGACCGGCGTTGTTACGGCCGCCCTTGCTGTGCAGCGGGCGGACCAGCGACTTCTCCGGCGTGGACCGCGTGACCTCGACGAAGTCGGCGACGCTGGAGCCACGACGGCCCGGCGTAGTCGGCTTGTACTTGCGGATTCCCATTTCTCAGTCCTCGTCCGATATCGGACGATCCGACCCGCTTACGCGGTCGGACCGCCGAAGATGTCGATACGGTCGCCCTCGGCGAGGGTCACGATCGCGCGCTTGGTGTCCGCGCGCTTACCGAAACCACTCTTGGTGCGCTTGCGCTTGCCCTGGCGGTTGATCGTGTTGACCCCGGTGACCTTGACCGAGAAGACCGCCTGGACGGCCTCCTTGATCTGGGTCTTGTTGGAACCGGGCGCCACGACGAAGGTGTACTTGCCCTCGTCGAGCAGCGCGTAGCTCTTCTCCGAGACGACCGGCTTGAGGAGCACGTCACGGGGATCCGTGAAGGACTTGCTCAGCGGCGTCTCGACGGTGTTCTTGCCCTCGGTGGCGTGGCGCTTCGCCTTGGCGACGCGCGCGGCCTTGGCCGCCTTGGCCGCCTTCGAGGCGATGCTCGGGTGACGCGTAGCCATCAGGCCTCGCTCCCTTCGGTGTCATTGGCCTTCGGGCCGGACACGAAGGACTCGAACGCGGACTGGGTGAAGACCACGTCGTCCGAGACGAGAACGTCGTACGTGTTCAGCTGGCCCGGCTCCAGGATGTGGACCTGGGGCAGGTTGCGGGCGGACAGCCACGCGGTCTCGTCGCTGCGCTCGACGACCAGGAGCAGGTTCTTGCGCTCCGAGATCTTGCCGAACAGCGTCTTCGCGGCCTTGGTGGAGATGTCGCCCTCGACCACGCCGGTGACGACGTGGATGCGGTTGTGACGGGCCCGGTCGGTGAGGGCGTGGCGCAGGGCCGCGGCCTTCATCTTCTTCGGGGTCCGCTGCGAGTAGTCACGCGGCTGCGGGCCGTGGACGACGCCACCACCGGCGAACTGCGGCGCGCGGGTCGAACCCTGACGGGCGCGACCGGTGCCCTTCTGGCGGTACGGCTTCTTGCCGCCACCACGGACCTCACCGCGACGCTTGGTCTTGTGCGTGCCCTGACGGGCAGCGGCGTTCTGCGCGACGACGACCTGGTGGATCAGCGGGATGCTGATCTTCTCCACGCCGAAGATCTCCGCGGGGAGCTCGACGCTACCGGTCTTCTCGCCGGCAGGCGAAAGGATGTCAACAGTGCTCATCGGTTACCTCAGGCCCCCTTGGCCGCGGTGCGGACCAGGACGAGGCCGCCGTTCGGACCGGGAACCGCGCCCTTGATGAGCAGCAGACCCTTCTCCGCGTCAACGGCGTGGACGGTCAGGTTCTGGGTGGTGACCCGCTCGTTGCCCATGCGACCCGCCATGCGGAGGCCCTTGAACACGCGGCCCGGGGTGGCGCAGCCACCGATGGAACCGGGGGAGCGGTGCTTGCGCTGGGTGCCGTGTCCGGCGCCGAGGCCCTTGAAGTTGTGACGCTTCATGACACCGGCGAAGCCCTTGCCCTTACTCTTGCCGGTCACGTCGACCTTGATGCCGGCCTCGAACACCTCGGCGGTGATCTCCTGGCCGAGGGTGTACTCGCTGGCGTCAGCGGTACGGATCTCGACGAGGTGGCGGCGGGGAGTGACGTCGGCCTTGGCGAAGTGGCCCTTGAGGGGCTTGTTCACCTTGCGCGGGTCGATCTCGCCGAAGGCGATCTGGACCGACTCGTAGCCGTCGGCGTCGTTCGTACGGACCTGGGTGACGACGTTGGGGCCGGCCTTGACGACGGTGACCGGAACAACGCGGTTGTTCTCGTCCCACACCTGCGTCATGCCGAGCTTCTCGCCCAGGATGCCCTTGATCTGCTTAGCCATTCTTCAGATCACCGGCCTTCAGAGCTTGATCTCGATGTCGACACCGGCCGGGAGGTCGAGTCGCATCAGAGAGTCAACGGTCTTCGGAGTCGGGTCGAGAATGTCGATCAGGCGCTTGTGCGTGCGCATCTCGAAGTGCTCGCGCGAGTCCTTGTACTTGTGCGGCGACTTGATGACGCAGTACACGTTCTTCTCGGTGGGGAGCGGCACCGGGCCCGCGACCGACGCACCAGTCCTGGTCACCGTCTCGACGATCTTCTTCGCCGAGGAGTCGATGACCTCGTGGTCGTAGGCCTTGAGCCGGATGCGGATCTTCTGTCCCGCCATGGCTACTCAGTAGTCCTGTCTCTTCGTACGCTCTGGAACCCGGTATTCCGTGCACTTCCTCCGACCCACGCGGTCGGGCGTGTCGCGTTCCCACTCACACAGATGTCCCACTTGAGACATCCCTTGCTGGGGAACACGGCCCTTTCGGAACCGCAGGTCGGGGGCCGATAGGCCCACCGGGTGCCTGGCCGGTGCTGCACTGACACTTCCCGGAAGATTCCCGTACGTCCGTCCCAGCGCTGCCCAGGGGCAGTTAGGACGACGAGTACTGTGGGACTCGCTTCCGGTCCTCCCGGCGGGAGGCGCGCAGCATCAACACTCGACCGAGCAACTCCGACAGTCTGCCATATGGGGCAGGGCCTCCGCCAATCGAGCCGGAGACAATACCCCCGGAGTGACGTAGGTCAAACCCGGGGAAGCCCCGATCCGCGTGCGTCAGGATGATCGACGTGAGACAGCGGATGAATCTGGACGAGGCCGCGGCGCGGCTGGAGGTCCGCCGGCCGCGCTGGCTGGCCGCCGGACTCCGGGTGTCCCCGGCCCTGTGGACGCCCGACCGCGCGCACCTGGCCGTACGGGTCACCGCGCCCGGCTGGCAGGTGGAGCTCACCGTCGAGGCGCATCAAGGCGGTTGGGCGTACGTCCACTTCGCCTCGGCGACGGGCACGCTCCAGGAAGCTCGCCGGGTCGGCTCACCGGCCGCGTGGGACGCACTGCTCGACGACTCCGTGGCGCGGGCGTCCCGTCTTCGGATGCGGCCCGCGAAGCTTCTGGCGGGCACCTGCACGACCGGCTGGCTGGACTGGGTCCACGGCGAACTGTGGCTGCTGCCCGACGCCCTGGTCCGCGTGCGGAGCGGGCTGCTGGGGTCCGTCGTGAACTCCACCGGCGGCTCCGGGGTCACGCCGCGGGCCCCGTACCGGGTCATGGGCTACGACCCCGAGGCCATCCGCGCGGCGCACCGTACCAACAAGGTGATCCCGCTCGCCGAGATCGAGCGTGCCCGTCTGCACGGTGGCGTCACCACGTCCGGCATGACGCTGACGATGGCCGACGGCACACACCACAAGCTCCTGTGGCTGTCCAGCGAACCGGCCCGGCGACTGCTGCGGGACCGGCTTCTGCCGACGCTCGGGCCCCGGCTCGCACACTGATCGGGCCCGCCCGTACCCAGTGGCCTCCCCGCGAGGCTCCGTGCGGCGGTCACCGGAACCCGGGCGCCCGTATCACGGCGCGAGGGGCGCTCTCCTCCAAGCACCACGAGGCGAAAAGACCCTGGCCGAGCCCCACCCCTCCCGCCCGCCGCGGGCACTCACTCCCCCGAGTGAACATCACCAACTCGGCTGGATCCAGAACCCGTTGTCTGCCTTACGCTCAGCGCGACCCAGCACAGCCTCAGACATGCGACGGCCCCCGCCGGGACTGGCATCCCGATGCGAGGGCCTGACCGCCGAGGAAGTAACGGAGCTTCCCGACGGATACGCAGCACCCTAGCGCGCCCCGGCGGGCCCAGTCCCGCACTGCGGGCAAGAACCACCCGGACCGACGGCACCCGCACTCCGGCGTCGTCCACGACAACGCCCGCCACACCACACGCTTCACGGTGATCGGCAACCACCTCGCCCAGCACCCGGAGCTGTCGCTGCTCGCGATCGGGCTGGCCGTCCACATCCAGTCCCTCCCGGCCGGCGCCCGCGTCGACATCAAGACGCTCACCGCCCGCCTCCCCAAGGGCTCCGCCCGCATCGCCGCCGCCCTGCGCGAACTCGAAGCCCACGGCTACCTGCGCCGCACCCGCGAACGCGTCCCCGACGGCCGCAACGTCACCCGCACGGTCTCCTGCAACCGGCCAGGACACCGCCACGAGCCCGCGAACCCCGGGACGCCCGCCCGACGGGCCGCCCAGGACGGCCGCCCACCCCGCAGGAAGCTCCCCGCGGTCCCCCAGCCCGCCTGCTCCTCCCCCCACCCTTCTCCAGACGGCCGCAGATCTCCTCGCGAGCCTCCGCCGTCACGACCCCCGGCTCCTGCTCTCGGCCACCGACGCGGAGCACCTCGCTCCGGGTGTCGCCGCCTGGCTGGAAAGGGAGTTCACCCCCACCGCCGTACGCCACGCCCTGACCGCGGACCTCCCCCAGGACCCGCTGCGCCGCCGGAGGACCGCACGAGGTCACGGCAGCACACATCAGCCGCCGGCTGGAGAAGTCATGCCGGACGAGCTGCTGGCCCACACCGGCACCCCCGACGTCGAGGACGAGCCCGCGGGCATCATGCGCCACCCTGACGTCATGGTGATCGCCTGGACCGATCTGGACACCGAATCCTCGATCGATCCACGCAGCCTCATCGCCGCCATCGAAGTGGTGTCCCGCTCCAATCCCGGCAACGACTGGGTCGGGAAGATACGCGACTACCCCCTGATCGGCATCCCCGTCTACGCCGTCTTCGACCCCCGCAGCGGCACGGGCGCCGTCCTCACCGACATCCACTCCACTCCCGACGGACCCCGTTACGCCACCCGCAAGGACTTCGTCTACGGCGAGGACGTCACCATCGCCGACTGGACGATCTCGACGGCGAACCTGCCCCTCTACCCGAGCGCCTGAGGCGACCACGGAACGCCGGCCGGCCCAGCCGGCGGCCGGTGGAGGAGCCCTGCGACAACGGGCCCGCACTTCCTGGGCCCGGCCCCACAGTGCCCCCGCGCCGCGGCACAGCGAAAGGGCCCGTACGACCGAAGTCGTACGGGCCCTTTCTGGAGCTCAGCTCAGGCTGGAGCTACCGGGTCAGGCTCAAGATCACTTCGTGATCTTGATGACCTGGCCGGCGCCGACCGTCCGGCCACCCTCACGGATGGCGAACTTCAGGCCCTCTTCCATGGCGATGGGCTGGATGAGCTCCACCTTCATCTCGGTGTTGTCACCCGGCATCACCATCTCGGTGCCCTCGGGGAGGGTCACAACGCCCGTCACGTCCGTCGTACGGAAGTAGAACTGCGGACGGTAGTTGTTGAAGAACGGCGTGTGACGGCCACCCTCGTCCTTGGACAGGATGTACGCCTGCGCCTCGAACTCGGTGTGCGGGGTGACCGAGCCCGGCTTGATGATGACCTGGCCGCGCTCGACGTCCTCGCGCTTGATGCCGCGGAGCAGCAGACCGACGTTCTCACCGGCCTGGCCCTCGTCGAGCAGCTTGCGGAACATCTCGATACCGGTGACCGTGGTGGTGGTCTTCTCGGTCTTGATGCCGATGATGTCGACGGTCTCGTTGACCTTCAGGACACCACGCTCGATACGGCCGGTGACGACCGTACCGCGACCGGTGATCGTGAAGACGTCCTCGATGGGCATGAGGAACGGCTTGTCGACGTCGCGCTCCGGCTCCGGGATGGCGGAGTCGACGGCGTCCATGAGGTCCAGAACGGTCTGGCCCCACTCGGCGTCGCCCTCGAGCGCCTTGAGCGCCGAGACCTTGACGACCGGAAGGTCGTCGCCCGGGAACTCGTACTCGGAGAGGAGCTCACGGACCTCGAGCTCGACGAGCTCCAGGATCTCCTCGTCGTCCACCATGTCGGCCTTGTTCAGGGCGACAACGATGTACGGCACGCCGACCTGGCGGGCCAGGAGCACGTGCTCCTTGGTCTGCGGCATCGGGCCGTCGGTGGCGGCGACCACGAGGATCGCGCCGTCCATCTGCGCGGCACCGGTGATCATGTTCTTGATGTAGTCCGCGTGACCCGGGCAGTCGACGTGGGCGTAGTGACGCGCCTCCGTCTGGTACTCGACGTGCGCGATGGAGATGGTGATACCGCGCTGACGCTCCTCAGGAGCCTTGTCGATCTGGTCGAAGGCCGAGGCCTCGTTCAGGTCCGGGTACTTGTCGTGCAGCACCTTGGTAATGGCGGCCGTGAGGGTCGTCTTACCGTGGTCGATGTGACCGATGGTGCCGATGTTGACGTGCGGCTTAGTCCGCTCGAACTTCGCCTTCGCCACTGGGGTCCTCCTACGGAGTGGTTCTGTACGCCTTACTCATCGGCGCCAGGTGATCTTTGCTGGGGTGCCGCCCGCCGGGGTTTTCCCTTACCGGTCGAACCCCGGCGGTCGGTGTCAAGCCTAAAGCGTGTGAACGAAGTGCGTTACTCGCCCTTGGCCTTCGCGATGATCTCCTCGGCGACGTTCCGCGGAACCTCGGCGTAGGAGTCGAACTGCATCGAGTAGCTTGCGCGACCCGAGGTCTTGCTGCGGAGGTCGCCGACGTAGCCGAACATCTCCGAGAGCGGCACCAGACCCTTGACGATCCGGGCGCCCATACGCTCCTCCATGGCCTGGATCTGACCACGGCGGGAGTTGATGTCGCCGATGACCTCACCCATGTAGTCCTCGGGCGTGGTGACCTCGACGGCCATCATCGGCTCGAGCAGCACGGGGCTGGCCTTGCGCGCGGCCTCCTTGAAGGCCTGCGAACCGGCGATCTTGAACGCGAGTTCGGAGGAGTCGACCTCGTGGTAGCCACCGTCGAGAAGAATGACGCGGACGCCCGTCATCTCGTAGCCGGCCAGGATGCCGAACTGCATGGCTTCCTGCGCACCGGCGTCGACCGAAGGGATGTACTCCTTCGGGATGCGGCCACCGGTGACCTTGTTCACGAACTCGTACGAGGCGTCGCCGCCCTCGATCGGCTCGATCGCGATCTGCACCTTGGCGAACTGACCGGTACCACCGGTCTGCTTCTTGTGGGTGTAGTCAAGACGCTCGACGGCCTTACGGATCGTCTCGCGGTACGCGACCTGCGGCTTGCCGACGTTGGCCTCGACCTTGAACTCACGGCGCATACGGTCGACCAGCACCTCGAGGTGCAGTTCGCCCATACCACCGATGATGGTCTGACCGGTCTCCTCGTCCGAGTGAACCTGGAAGGAGGGGTCCTCCTCCGCGAGACGCTGGATGGCGACACCCAGCTTCTCCTGGTCACCCTTGGACTTGGGCTCGATGGCGACCTGGATGACCGGCGCCGGGAAGTCCATGGACTCCAGGATGACCGGGTTCTTGTCGTCGCTCAGCGTCTCACCGGTGGTGGTCTGCTTGAGGCCCATCACGGCGACGATGTCGCCGGCGCCCACCGACTCGATCTCCTCACGCTTGTTCGCGTGCATGCGGTAGATCTTGCCGATGCGCTCCTTCTTGCCCTTGACCGAGTTCAGCACCGCGGTGCCGGACTCCAGGCGACCGGAGTAGATCCGGACGAACGTGAGCTTGCCCAGGTGCGGGTCGCTCATGATCTTGAAGGCGAGCGCGGACAGCGGCTCGTCGTCCGACGGCTTGCGCTTGACGACGACCTCGGGGTCCTTGACGTCGTGACCCTCGATGGCCTCGACGTCGAGCGGGGTCGGCAGGTAGCGCACGACCGCGTCGAGCAGGGGCTGGACGCCCTTGTTCTTGAACGCGGTGCCACAGAACACCGGGGTGACCGTGACGTCGTTGGACTTGCCGGACGCGATGGTGACGCGACGGATCGCGGCGTACAGCTGCTCCTCGGTGGGCTCCTGGCCCTCCAGGAACAGCTCCATGATCTCGTCGTCGTGCTCCGCGACGGTCTCGACCAGCTTGCCGCGGTACTCCTCGGCGGCCTCGGCGTGCGTGGCGGGGATGTCGACGACGTCGTACATCTCGCCCTTCGCCGCCTCGGCGGACCACACGAGCGCCTTCATGCGGACCAGGTCCACAACGCCCTTGAAGTCCATCTCGGCACCGATCGGCAGCTGCATGATGATCGGAACGGCGCCGAGCCGGTCCTTGATCATGTCGACGCAGCGGTGGAACTCGGCACCGGTGCGGTCCAGCTTGTTCACGAAGCAGATGCGCGGCACACCGTAACGGTCGGCCTGACGCCACACCGTCTCGGACTGCGGCTCGACACCGGCGACACCGTCGAACACCGTGACGGCACCGTCGAGGACGCGCAGCGAACGCTCCACCTCGACGGTGAAGTCGACGTGCCCCGGGGTGTCGATGATGTTGATCGTGTAGTCGTTGTCCTCGAGCGGCCAGTGACAGGTGGTGGCAGCAGAGGTGATCGTGATGCCACGCTCCTGCTCCTGCTCCATCCAGTCCATGGTGGCGGCGCCGTCGTGGACCTCACCGATCTTGTAGCTGACGCCGGTGTAGAAGAGGATCCGCTCGGTGGTGGTCGTCTTGCCCGCGTCGATGTGGGCCATGATCCCGATGTTGCGGACCTTGGCCAGGTCAAGTGAAGTGGTAGCCATAAGGCTTCAGTCTTCTCTCGGTCTCGATGGGGTCTGCGACTACCAGCGGTAGTGCGCGAAGGCCTTGTTGGACTCGGCCATCTTGTGGGTGTCCTCGCGCTTCTTCACAGCGGCACCGAGGCCGTTGGACGCGTCGAGAAGTTCGTTGAGCAGGCGCTCGGTCATGGTCTTCTCGCGACGGGCGCGCGAGTAACCGACGAGCCAGCGCAGCGCGAGGGTGTTGGCGCGACCGGGCTTGACCTCGATCGGAACCTGGTAGGTCGCGCCACCGACACGGCGGGACTTGACCTCAAGGGTGGGCTTGATGTTCTCCAGCGCGCGCTTCAGCGTGATGACCGGGTCGTTGCTGGTCTTCTCGCGCAGGCCCTCCATGGCGCCGTACACGATGCGCTCGGCGGTGGAGCGCTTGCCGTTCAGCAGCACCTTGTTGATCAGCGACGTGACAAGAGGAGAACCGTAGACCGGGTCGATGATGACCGGGCGCTTCGGGGCGGGGCCCTTACGAGGCATTCTTACTTCTCCTTCTTGGCGCCGTAGCGGCTGCGGGCCTGCTTGCGGTTCTTGACGCCCTGGGTGTCCAGGGAACCACGGATGATCTTGTAGCGAACACCCGGCAGGTCCTTCACACGGCCGCCGCGCACGAGCACGATGGAGTGCTCCTGCAGGTTGTGTCCCTCACCCGGAATGTAAGCAGTGACCTCGATACCGCTGGTCAGACGCACACGCGCGACCTTACGCAGGGCCGAGTTCGGCTTCTTCGGGGTGGTCGTGAACACACGCGTGCAGACGCCACGACGCTGGGGCGAACCCTCGAGTGCGGGCGTCTTGTTCTTCTCGACCTTGTCCTGCCGGCCCTTCCGGACCAGCTGCTGGATCGTAGGCACTACTTCTCCGGTTTCTGTGTGCCGAATGGTGAAGCTAACCTGGAACATTCGCCGACCCACGCGGTCGGGTGTGTCGAATCCCGCAGACCTTCGCCGTAAGGCGGAGAGAGCGCAGATTGCGGTGGCCGGTCCAGGACCCCGCGTGCGGTTCAAGGCACGCACGAGGGCCAGGGCACACCCCAGGCACAAGGTCCGAGGGTACCTACCTCATTCGCTGCGGTCAAAACAAATGGGTAGGGCCGGTCGACCCACAGCGAACAAGACGAAGCCGCGACCCCTCCGCGATCTTCGAATCCGCGGTTTCCACCCGCACCGCGACCCGAACGCCCCCATAACGCCCCTTGGTGTCGCCGAAGTGGCCGCCTGACACACCAGGCGGCGAATCTCAGGTTACCGGGGCGTCAAATTCTGGCCATGCGAGCCGACGGCGGACAGCCGGCCTGCGCCGCGATCGCCGTCCGACGGACGGGCGGGACACCGCCGAACGGGCCGGTTCAAGGCTTCTGGAGCACCGGCGGGCCGATCATTTCCAGAGATCTCTTCCATCATTGGCCGATTTGCGCCCTTTCACGCTCCGCGATCTTGCGCTTTCAGTACGTTGATCGATCCGCTGCGGGGAATCGGGGGATGGGCATGACAATCAGGACGACCGTGTACTCACCGGACGACGGCGGCCTGGACGACCGGGTCCCGTTCCTGGCCCGGCTGGAGAGCGAGGACCGCTCGGCGCTGCTGGCCCTGGGCCGCTCGCTGGACTTCACGCCCCGCATGGTCCTGGTCCGCCAGCACGAACCCTCCTCGCACGTGCTCTTCCTCGCCCACGGCTGGACCAAGGTCACCGCCTCGGCCGCCAACGGCTACGAGGCCCTGCTGGCCCTGCGCGGCCCCGGCGACATCGTCGGCGAGTCGGCGGCGCTGACCGGACGCCCGCGGTCGGCGACGGTGACCGCGCTGGAGCCTGTCCGGGCGGTGGCGGTGGAGCGCGACCGTTTCAAGGACTTCCTCAACCGCTCCCCCGCGGTCTCCTTCGCCCTGCTCGGGCTGACCGCGGACCGCACCCGCGCGGCCGACCGGCGCCGCCTGGAGTTCGCGTCGATGAGCGTGCGGGAGCGCTTCGCCATCCTGCTCCTGGACCTGGCCCGCACCCACGGCCGCCGCACCCCGCAAGGCATCGAACTGGCCGTACCGCTCAGCAAGCAGGAGTTGGCGGGCTCGGTCGGGGCGTCCCGGGAGATGGTGCAACGCCTGCTGCGGGAGCTGCGCGACAAGGAGGCCGTCGCCACGGGCCGCCGCACCATGCTGATCATGCGGCCGGACATCCTGCGCCGCATAGCCGCCACAGGCCCGGCGACGGGGATCCCGTCGCCGCCGGGGCCTACGGAGGACTGAGCGGGCCGCCGTCCTCCATCACGCGCGCCGCCGTCCTCCACCGCGCACCCCAGGGGCCCTTCTGTGCACACGGTCACACTCCGAGTGCGTCATACGCCCTCACCGCCGAGGCCGCCTCACCACCACGCTGCTGCTCTGCACGCGCACACCCCCCTCGAGAGGCGACCATGACCGACCCCGTGAGCCGCACGATCCTGTTGCTGGACATCGAGAGGTTCAGCGACCGGGACGACGTGGAGCAGGCCTATCTGCGGCGCATGCTCTACGACATCGCCGACCGCACGCTGGAGCGCGCGGGCATCGACGAGACCCGCCGGCTGCGGGCCGATCGCGGGGACTCGGTGATGGAGCTGATCGACGCGGGCGCCCCGGTCACGGCACTGCTGCGGGCCCTGCTCACGGAAGTCCCGGCGCAGCTGCGGACGGTCAACCGGATGGCGTCGAGCTCCGCGCAGATCCGGCTGCGCGGTGTCCTCGCCACCGGGTTCGTCGCCGTGGACAGGCACGACGGCTGGGTCGGCTCCGACCTCAACCACGCCTGCCGGCTGCTGGACGCGGACGTACTGCGGGCCGCCCTGCGCGAGCGCCGCGCCGACTTCGCCCTGTGCGTCTCGGACGCGCTGCACGCCGGGGTCGTACGCCACGACCATCCCGGCATCCCGGCCGCCGACTTCCACCCGGTGACGGTGGCGAGCAAGAACGGCCCGCTGAAGGCGTGGCTGCACGGACCGGTGCCCGAGGGGGCGGCCGGCAAGGACCACGGTGACACGGGGGCGGGGGAGGCGCCGGGCGGTTCGGGGGACCGCCCCGCGCCCCGCCGCCCCCCCCCCGCCGCCCGCCCCCCC